>NZ_CBFIHX010000008.1:0-56773 GCF_965662505.1 Pseudomaricurvus sp.
AGAACAACGGGCCAATCAGCCTTCTGGGGAAGATACCTACGAGGCGGAAGGTAACATTTATTTTTCTGTCATTGATATGTACGCTGAGAATGAAGTCAGAGATCACTTCTAATTGAATTGCTGACCAGATGCTTAAAACATCTACCGATCACAACCCGTAATTGCTTATTATTTAAACTTCTATTTTCTCAACATGTAAACTGTTAGTTTTGATGGCTGGACAGCGCTTTATTCATGATCTATCAAGCTTTGGCCAGGCCCCACTGAACACACCCCAGTAACAATCAAACCGAAGATACTCATTATTAATCTGAAAGTTCAATATTTCAAGAAATGTGTATTTATGCGACATTTTCAATTCAGATTTCTTCAGGTGAAGCAACTAAAGGGTTTTCCGCTACTCAACGTGCCTCACAAACAGAACGGGGATGTAATCACTTGGAAAAAACCGCCTGATCAACTAGGCTGAAGCTATCAAAATGACTTACCCAATACGCAAACATCCAATTCAGGAGTGTTAATATGCCCACTGCGGAGAAAAAAAACGACGAACTGACTGCCAGTAAGGAATCGGTTATAGAGGCCTACGACAAGCTCATGGAAGCTAAGGGTCACTTTCGTAAAGCGGCCGAAGCGGCAGGCATGGATTTGAAGCACGACGCCGTTGAGCATCTGACGAAAGGACGCGAGAAGGCCGGCGAACTGAGCACACAAGCCGACGCCTATATGCGAGAAAAGCCTCTTGCCACATTGGGTATCGCATTTGCCGCTGGCTTCATCATTTCACAGCTGTTCTCGCGAAAATAACTCCTTGTTCAACATACATAGCCTTACAGCCTTGCTCTATACAGCCCTATAGCCTTGTTCAATACAGACAATTCAAGAAGTCATAAATGACAGAGAACCGCGATGCAGAAGACCTGCTGAGCACTCCGCAAGAACAGGAGACAACAGAGCCCCCCCAGGGACTCGCCGGGGCCGCTGATACTTGGTCAGATTGGATACAGCAAGCCACCACGGCAGGCTCCAAGTTAGCCGAATTGTTTACTCTGGAACTTCAGCTTGCTCTGACCGATGCCAGACGCATGCTGTTCTTGCTGATATTGGCGCTACCGATCCTCTTTCTGGCGTGGTTTGGCTTCGCCTGCCTGATTGCCTGGTTGATAGGTGATTACTGGAATTCTGTCGCCTTGGGCCTGCTCGGCTTTCTAATACTGCAGCTTGGCGTCCTATTGCTGATGAGAGGGCTGTGGCGGCGTTATAAACGCAGTCTGTCTCTGCCACTGACACGCGAGCACCTGCAAGCGTTTATGGGCGACGCATCTAGAGGCGACACTTCCACACGAGAAGCAGATCACAATGAAGCGCGCACGCCTGATACGTAAAATCCAAAAACAGGATCAACAACTCAATGACCTGCTTGCGCCCTTCCGCGAGAGCAGAGATAGCTCATTACAAGCCTTGGACAACCTGAATCCCTGGCTACTTGTAGCCACTGGCCTTGCTGCCGGGTTAATCGCTGGACGCCTGGGATTGAGCAGTGCCTACACAATCAGCGCCATGGGGTTTAAAGTACAACCTCTGATACAGACGGTAATCACGCAATGGATGGGCACAACCAGCGAATGACGGCAGGGGAAGATTCTCCTCGTTCCATAAACACAGACCGACCAACAAACACGGATTCTGGCGCACCAAAAACCATCACACCCAGGACAACCGCTCTCTACTGGCTGCTCGGTTTGGCGCTAATGTACACACTTTATTTCGCCAAAACTCTGCTGATGCCTCTCGTTGTCGCACTTTTGTTTGCACTGCTTCTCAGTCCCCTGGTCAGAGTCCTCAAACACTACTTCGTGCCACGCACCTTTTCAGCCATTGTGTTACTTGCAGCCATTGGCGGCCCATTCACTCTATTGGGCATTGAATTGGCAGAACCCGCACAGAAGTGGGCCTCTCGCCTGCCAGAGCTGTCCAATCAGTTGACCCAGGAACTGAACAATCTGAACGATTCTGTAAGCCAAAAAGCGAAACCAGCCGCCAAAGAAAAGGGCTTTTTCAGTTTCTTCAGCAGTGAAGAAGAAGCTCCGCCCCCGTCAGACGACAACCCGCTGTCCCAACGATTGACGCAAGGCAGCCTTGAAGTTCTGATTTCCGCTTTGAGTGCCACCCCTCTGGTGATTGCTCAATTTCTGACATTCCTGATCATGACGTTGTTTCTCATGATCTTTGGCCCTCACCTCTACCATCAGGCCACAGAAGTGCTGCCTCAAGTCAAAGACAAACAATACGCCGCCAACCTCGTGGATAAAATTCAACGTGAGCTGTCCCGATACATTCTTACCGTAAGCCTGATCAACACCGGACTCGGCATGGTCACTGCGCTGACGCTCTGGCTTATGGATTTTGACGACGCCTTGCTGTGGGGTGCTCTGGTAGGGCTGCTGAATTTTGCACCCTATGTCGGCCCACTGATCAGCGTCTGCATTCTAAGCATTGCCGGTACAGTTCAGTACGGGGTCGGCTGGGACGCCCTGCTTCCGGCCGCTATTTACTTTTCTATCAACCTGCTGGAAGCCCAATTTATCACTCCTCTGGTATTGGGCAGACATATGCGCCTCAACCCATTGATGCTGATTTTATGGCTTATACTGTGGGGTTGGTTATGGGGCGCCGTGGGAGTCCTACTGGCCGTCCCATTGCTGGTATGTCTGAAGCTGGTCGCCGACCAGCTCAACATTCTCTCTCCGTGGGTGGCACTGATCGAAGCCCCGGCCTGATCACGGATCACTTAATTGAACAGGAGTTTGACCTGTGAAACTGTTCAATTGCAGCCTCTGCAATCACATCGTATTTTTCGAGAATACCGCATGTGAAAGTTGCGGCGCCTCTCTCGGTTTTATTCCTGACGAACTGAAAATGCATGCATTTGCATCTGAGCAGGAACAATCATTTACCTCAGAACAAGCTGACTCAAAGATCTCATGGCGCTACTGCGCCAATCACCAGCACAACGCCTGCAACTGGCTGATCAACGATGACTCCTCAACGGGTTTGTGCCTTGCCTGCGAGCTCAACCGCTATATTCCCAATCTGGGCAATGAAGACGACCATGAAGGTTGGCGAGAACTGGAATTTGCCAAACACCGCCTCGTCTACAGTTTGCTCAGGCTCGGGCTACCTATTCACAGCAAGCAAACACGCCCTAAAAAAGGTATCGCATTCGATTTTATCGACACAGAAAAAGCCATACCGGCCGGTGCCGCTCAGATGACCGGGCACAGCCAGGGGCAGATCACCGTTACGCTGGACGAAGCAGACCCGGCCAAACGGGAAGAATACCTGGGCGCCATGAACGAACGCTACCGAAGACTGCTGGGCCACCTGAGACATGAGATAGGGCATTACTACTGGGATCTGCTGATCGCGCCGGATCAACAACAGCTGCAGAGCTTTCGCACACTGTTTGGCGATGAGCAGCTTAACTACAGCGAGGCACTGAACAACCACTACAATCAGGGTTCACCTCCGAACTGGCGCCAGCACTACATCAGCGCCTACGCCACATCACACCCCTGGGAGGATTGGGCCGAAACCTGGGCGCATTATCTGCACATCATGGACATGCTGGAAACCGCTTACAGTGTGGGGCTGAGCACTGCGCCACCAACCCCTGCACATCAGCCGTTTCTGACCTGTCAGATTAGCACCGACCCCTACCTAGAAACCGACATCAACGCATTGCTGCAAACGACAGCCACTCTTAGCATCGCCCTGAACAGCCTCAACCGCAGCATGGGGCTGCAAGATCTGTATCCCTTTATTCTGACAGACACCGTCAAAGAAAAAATCGGCTACATCCATCGGCTGCTGCACCCGGCCTCCTAAACCCGGTCTTCTAAACCCTGCCGCCTAAATCCTGGCGGCAAGCTGTACCCTCTTGTGCACGACGATCAAACCAACCAGCGCAAGCATGCCCACCACAACGCCCACAGGGTCAGCATAAGACTGAGGAAATCCGAGTCCAATACCTGCGGTTACAATATAGGAAACCGTGACACAGGTACCGACAATGGCGGGCAGACTGACAATCCAGTGAAAAGCCCCACGATCGAACAAATACTTGGTCGCCAACCAAAGAACACTCGTAGACAGCAACATGTTGGAGAACGCGAAGTATCGCCAGATCAATGAGAAGTCGATCTTTGTCATAAAGTACGCGATCACCAGAATCGGGAATGCCACCAGCAGTCTGTTGCGCACACTTTGGTGAATATTGAACGCATCTATTATCGTGAGGCGCAAAGACCGGAAGGCCGTATCACCCGAAGTGATGGGGAAAATCGCTACCGCAATCACCGCCATAATCCCGCCGGCAACGCCCAAATACGTCGAAGCCACCTGATTAACCACCAAGCCGGGCCCACCCTGATCCAGCAGCGCTTTTAATTCGACGTAGCCTCCGGGAAATGCCGTGATACCTGCCGTTGCCCATACGCAGGCAACCAATCCCTCTGAAATCATCGCGCCGTAATAGACCGGGCGAATGTATTTCTCACTGGTCAGACAGCGCGCCATGATTGGCGCCTGAGTTGAGTGGAAACCGCTGATCGCGCCACAGGTGATCGTCACAAACAGCAATGGCCATATTGGCAGACCATCCGGATTGGGCTTCAGTAATTCATGATGAAGATGACTGTGATCAAAATAGGAAAAGATGTTTGCCATTTCCGGCATCTGCGGTGCATGTAATAACAACGCGGTACCAATAGAAACCGTCATCACAACCATCAACAAACCGAACAACGGGTACAGTTTGGTAATGATTTTATCCACGGGCAGCAGAGTGGCCAGAAAGTAATAGCCTAAAATAACCCAGACCCAAAAGGCGTTCTCACTTAACACTGTGCCCTCGAAGAGATCCAGATTGCTCAACAACCCTGCAGGACTCATGGTGAACACAACACCGACGAAGAACAGCAGCATGGCGGTAAACAACAGCATGATGCCTTTGAAATAGATATTAAAATAATGTCCGGCAATTTCAGGCATGCTCTTGCCGTCTTCCTTAACGCTTAGCACACCGGAAAAATAATCGTGAACAGATCCACCAATTACATTACCCAGAACAATCCACACCAGAGCAACGGGACCATAAAGCGCACCGAGTATCGGACCGAAAATCGGACCCACACCCGCAATATTCAAAAATTGAATTAAAAACGCTTTAACTGGGTGAACAGGAACGTAGTCAACACCGTCTTCGAATTTCTGCTGAGGTGTTAAAGCTTCAGGATCGATGCCTGCCTGACGCTCGACAAAGGGACTGTAAAATTTGTAAGCCAGTATTAACAAGCCAATGCAGACAAAGAAAACCAACATGCTGACCACCATTATTATTCCGGCGAGAGAAGGTCGTGCAGTTTCGAGAACTTATTAGTTCACATCAAGCTATGAGGCATTAGACCAAGGTCGGGTTGTTTTCTTATAAATTGTACTTTGGAAAACTCTGCATAAAATGACGCTTAAAGCCTTCATGTTGATGCCATTATGTGTGCTCACAAAGCCCTACCGGCCTGATCAAATAAATAGCACATTTCCGGCAATACCGCCACGGAAACACTCTGCCCTACATCCAAAGTGGTATCCCCTTCTGCTTTAAACACCAACGACCCAAAGGCTTCATGGCGAATATACACATAGGCCTCTGACCCCAGATGTTCAACCGCGAACACCTCACCCTTCATTTGCCCCTCATTAACTGCCACGGTAATGTGCTCCGGCCGCAAGCCCAGGGTGACACAATCGTTAACGTCCACAGACGCTGAGTCGGACACCTCAGCCTCAACAACCTGCTTATGGCCCACATTGAGAACAAGCCGCTTACCGTTTGTTTCAAGCACTGTAGCTTTCAGAAAATTCATCTTCGGCGAACCGATAAAACCGGCGACGAATTCATTGCAAGGCGTCTGATACAACTCCAGCGGTGAGCCTACCTGCTCCATCTTTCCACCATTCAAAACAACAATTCGATCGGCCAGGGTCATTGCTTCAACCTGATCATGCGTCACATAGATCATGGTTGTCCCCAGTTCATGGTGCAGTCGTTTAAGTTCGAGCCGCGTCTGAACCCGCAGCGCAGCATCCAGATTGGACAGTGGCTCATCAAACAGAAACACTTTGGGCTGGCGTACAATCGCGCGGCCAATAGCAACACGCTGACGCTGACCTCCGGAAAGCTCTTTGGGTTTACGCTCCAGAAGATGATCTATTTGCAGAGTAGCTGCAGCCGCACGGACACGCTCTGAAATGGTACGTTTATCCGCCTTTGCCAGTTTCAAGCCAAACGCCATATTGTCGTAAACGTTCATATGCGGGTATAACGCATAGGACTGAAACACCATTGCAACAGCACGTTCGGCGGGAGCCAGATCCGTTACGTCGATATCATCAAAATAAATACAACCGGATGAAACCTCTTCCAACCCGGAAATCAATCGCAACAGCGTGGACTTTCCACAACCGGACGGACCGACAAACACCGTAAATTCACCATCCTGAATATCAAAATCGACACCCTGGATCACCTCGGTTTTGCCAAAATCTTTACGAATAGCCTGCATGGAAATCGCAGCCATTTTCCAAAAACTCCTATTGATGATTTAGAGGTTAAAACGGAAAAATTAACCTTTTACCGAGCCCGCGGTCAGTCCGGAAACAATGCGTCTCTGAAAGATCAGCACCAACACGATCAGAGGTACGGTAACAACAACCGACGCAGCCATAATATTCCCCCAGGGCAGTTCATAAGCACTGGCACCCGAAATCAGAGCAATCGCTACAGGCACCGTGCGCATTTCACTGGTAAGGGTGAAGGTCAACGCGAACAGAAACTCATTCCAGGCTGCGATAAAAGCCAATAAACCGGTGGTCACCAGCGCAGGCCCCATCAGTGGCATAAACACATGCCATACAATTGCCAACGGCGATGCACCATCAACAATAGCGGCCTCTTCCAGCTCTTTAGGCAGTTCACGCATAAATGTGGTCAACACCCACACTGTGAAAGGCAAAGTGAAAATCATGTAAGACAATGACAGCGCCCACAGGTTGTTATACAGCCCCAGCGAGTTAATCAGCTCAAACATCCCGGACAAAACCGCCACCTGTGGAAACATCGACACACCCAGAATGACAAACAGTAACAGCATGCGCCCGCGAAACTGAATGCGGCCAATCGCATAGGCTGCCGCCAACGCCAAGGCCAGGGAAATCATCACTGTCGATACTGAGACAAATAATGAATTAAGTATATTGCGCCCAAAAGGTTGCTCTCGGAACACAGCTACGTAGTTATCCCAGTAGGGATCCCGCGGCCAAAAGTCCACCTGAAACAAAGTGGCTCCCGACTTCAGGGAGGATACAATAGCCCAGTAAAATGGAAACACCGTGTAAAAAATAATGGCCATTAGCAAGACACAAAAAGCACCTTTACCCAACCAGCGCCTGATCTTTTTATTCCACATATCAGGACTCCCTGCCGACGCGGGCGATGGATAAATAGATGATCGTAAACATCGCAATAATCAGAAATATCAGTGTCGATGCCGCCGAGCCGAAACCTAACCCTCCAAAATCAATCAATTGTTGGCGGGCGTATACCGACATGGACATGGTGTTGTGGTTATTGCCACTCATTACATAAACCAGATCAAAAACTCGCAGCGCGTCCAGCAACCGAAAAATGATGGCAACCATCAACGTGGGCTTCAGCAGAGGCAGAGTAATACGAAAGAACACTTTTAGCGGATGAACTCCGTCAATGCGGGCAGACTCATAAGACTCCTGAGGCAGCATCTGCAGCGCGGCCAAAAGCAACAAGGCCATAAACGGTGTGGTCTTCCACACATCCACCAAAATAATCGACAACAGCGCCGTTTCCGGCGAAGCCGTCCAGGCCACCGGTTGCTCAATCAGCCCCAGAAACAACAACAGATGATTGATCACCCCAAAGACATCGTTATACATCCAGTTCCACATTTGCGCGGATACCACCGTGGGTATGGCCCAGGGAATTAAAATGGCAGCACGGAATCCGCCTCGCCCCGGGAAGTTCGCATGTAGAGCTAGCGCGATAATCAATCCCAGCACCGTCTCCAAAGAGACCGACACAACGGCGAAGACAATAGTATTCCAGACCGACGACCACCAGTAGGCGTCCTGTAACAGATAGGTGAAATTATCAAACCCTATAAACTTCGCAGAGTCGGGATCAATCAGACTGGCATCGGTAAAACCCAAGGCGATGGTTTTGACCAGCGGCCACCCCGCCACCAGCGCCAGCACTATCAACATGGGCGCTAAAAATATCCATGCCCAGCGAACCCGCTGACGGGTCAGTCTCGATGTTGGACTTTTCTCCTGTTTGCTTATCGCCATCTTAACTTCGTCACCATTGACCGTCACGGGAAAGCCTTTCCAGCTTGCGCTGTAATTGAGGCAAGGCTACCGCGGCGGACTTTTTTCCCGCGAGCACATCGTGAACGGCATAGTAGAATTCTGCACTGACACGTGCGTACTGATCACCGGTAATGCGAGACGGACGAGCCACGGCATTCTCAAAAGATTCGTAGAGCGTGCCAAAAAAAGGGGTTGCCGCCAGCACATCCGCATCCTGATACAGTACGGGGATGGTCGGATTGTAAGAGCCTGCAGTGGCACGACGTTTTTGCTCAGCGTAGCTGGTCAGATATTGCACCAGGTCAGCGGCAAGCTGCGGGTATTTAGAGTATTTAGAAACCGCCAACTGCCAACCACCCAACACACCGCTGTGATGCCCCAGTTTTCCACCGCGCGGCAATGCAATCACGCCGATCTTACCGCGGACCGGACTGTCTTTGGCGTTGCCCAACGCCCAGGCGTATGGCCAGTTACGCATAAACACGGCATTACCGGACTGAAAAACTCCCCGACTCTGCTCTTCGTCGTAATTCAAAACTCCCTGGGGGGCAATGTCACCTATCCAGCTGGAAGCCAGCTCCAGCGCCGCAATAGCCTGCGGATTATCAATCGTGACTTCACCCTGATGATTCACCAGAGTGCCACCACCAAAACTGTCGACCCACTCCAAAGCATCACATGTCAGGCCTTCATACCCTTTGGCCTGAAAGACAAAACCCTGCATGCGAGAGTGTCCTGCCTCTCGCTCGGCGTTTTGGATATGCCGTGCAATGCGGGTGAGCTGTTGCCAAGTGGTCGGCGGCGTATAGGCGTATTGCTCTAACAGGTCTTTACGGTAATAGAGCACACCCGCCACCGTAAACCACGGCATCGCAACCAACCTGCCATCGATGGTGTTATTGGTAATCAGCGTTGTGAAATACTGGCGGGTGGTGTTTTCGCCAATATAGCGGGAGAGGTCGATTAAATGTGGAGCCAGCGTACCCGGCCAGACCACATCGATTTGAAGAATGTCGATATCCGACGAACGGGAAGCCAAAATTTGCTGATACAGCGCAAAACGTTCGGAGGCCGAATTCGGTGTTGAAATGATCTTCACCGGAACACCTGTTTCGCTCGACCAGCTGTCGACCCCCTGCTGACATAACTGAAGCTCTACACCCAGTGCACCACAAGAGATGGCAAGACGTTCACTCTCTGCGACAACGCTGCCGCAGAACCACACCAGCAGCAAGGTCAGCGCCATGCGCCTCATGGTATTTTGCTCCTTATGTTATTAATCGTTATTTATTCTCTTGTATCTTTATAGTTACGATTAACAACACAAGCAAGCAACAGGCCAGACTGAAAATTCAGCGTCTTTATAAAGTATCTGTGAAGTGATGCGTGCTTGAAACAATGCTCCTACGAAGCCTGTAACGAAAACTCATCCACCAATAATTTCAACCGGCCAGAAATTTCTGCCAACTCCACGCTGGCTTGCGCCACCTGTTCAGAGCCTTCGCGCACATCATGGAAAGACTGATTCATATTGGAAACATTGCGATTAATTTCCTCCGCCGCACAGCTCTGCTGCTCGATAGCAGTCGCCACCTGAATGTTCATGTCCATCACTCTCTGATTGGAATGCCCAATGGTTTCAAGCGCCGCGCCCGCCACCTTCACCTGAGAGACAGCATCTTGCGCCTGCGTCTGGCTCTCCTGAATCCGCACAACGACCTGCTCAGCTCCGTACTGCACTCTTTCTACAATCTGGTTAATTTCTTCGGTGCTGGTCTGCGTTTGTTTAGCCAGATGGCGAACTTCGTCAGCGACGACCGCAAAGCCTCGACCGTGCTCTCCCGCCCTGGCAGCCTCAATAGCGGCATTGAGAGCTAACAAGTTTGTTTGTTCCGCCACCGAACGAATCACTTCCATGACCGACGTAATCCCCACCGTATCTTCAGCCAGCGTATGAATGGCCTTCACGGAGTGATCCACCGACGTCTCCAGTTCTGCAATCACTGCCATGACACTTTGTACGATTTCTTGCCCCTGATCAGCATTGGTTTGTGCATTACTGGCACACTCACGAGCCTCATTGGTGTTGCCGGCAATTTCCTGAATGGTCTGCGTCATTTCATGTATAGCCGCCGCCAGCTGTTCGGACTCTGCCAGTTGTCCCTCAATCGTGGTGCAGGCTTTTGCGCTGATCACCGACGTTTCTTCTGAGGACGACGAGACCTGAAAACTGACTTGCGACACCTGATCGATCACTTGCGAGAATTTGTCCAACGTTTGGTTTAAGGCTATCGCCATTTCACCCAATTCATCCTTTGAATACAGCTCTGCCCTCAAGCTCAGATTCAAATCGTTGCCGACTGAAGAAATCGTGGTCACCAAGCTATCCACCTGCCGATTGATCCGCCAGATAATCTGCAGGCCTAGACCGGCAGTTCCCAAAACCACCAATACAGCCAATAGAAGTTGCAACGTCTTGTTCCATCGAGCCTCTTCCACCAATTGCTGTGCCAGCACGGCCACGTCTTCTGAGGCCGAAGCCGCCAGATCAACCAAAGAATTAATGCGCTTGGTGGACAATTCAAACCACTGATTCGCGGAGAGTCCCAGCGAATTGACATCGGCACGATCCTGCAACAACGCCGACTGAATTTGAGTGACCGCCTTGTTTACTTCTGAACTTTCAAACGCCCTGACAACTGATTCACCCTGCGGGTAGTCCATTTGCTGAACGCTGTTCAGGGCTCGCTGCTGCTCAGAAACTAAAGGCACATGCCGGGATATAATGCTGAATCCATATTGAGCAGACGCAAACGCTTCTGACAGTACCGCCCGCTCAATACCGGATGCCTCTTGCGCCTCAATGATGGCCGTCAGATACAGCAGTCGAGTCTGCATTTCAGATTGATGACCACGCATGGACAGCAAGCGAATATGATTAATCGCCTCCTGAGCCAGTTGAGTGTATTGAATAACCGCCTGAGCCGAGGTAAAGACACCCTGGTCCACTGGTTTTCTCAGGGAAGGCAAGAGCGTATAACCTTGCAACACACGGTTAATACTATTCAACTCATGACTGCCCCCCTGCGTTTTCGCCTCAACTTTCGTCTCAACACCAACAACACGGTTTAGCTCTTGAAGGGCATTATCGAGAAGTGTTCGCCGGGCTTTTAATTTGGCCTGCAAAGGTGCACCGGCTAGCACTGCCGACGATAAGCCACGCTCGACCTGAGTGTGGGTTAATACTTCCCTGAGCGCCCCGATCAAAGCCACATCTTTCAAAGTCCTTTCAGCAGCCTTTTCTACCTGAAGAGTTTCCACCGCGTTCATAACAGAGTAGTGACACACCGCCACAAGGGGAATAAACAACACTGCCAGTAATTTTTTCTTGATCGTCAACCGCATCTGATCGCACCCGATTCAACCGCTGAGTACTCCGCCGGGGGCACTCCGCATAAACGTATTTAATTTGAGAACAGGCAAATTATCGGCGTTAGGTGGGCGGTCTTTAGAGAAAATTAGAGTGCTTGTAAACCGATTGTATCTTTATATCGAAAACGCTTCACGCCGGTGCATAGCGATGGAAAAATCACCAAAACAGGGCGAAGAAATCACCCCGTATAGCCGATTTTCTAGCCAGAACAGTGAGAAGTAATAGCCCTTAACTTGGCCGACCTAAACGATCACCGTGTCATTGAAGTGTTCTTTTTTCCTATAGATTAGCCCAGATGCACCTTGCTCCCGGAATCGCTCTACCTCATCATCAATCAACAACGAAAATGACCCAGAGAGAGACCATGAGCAATCCCTATCTCCCGACCCGCTTTGAAATGACCGGCATGAACGCTCTGCAAGAACTGGAAACCACGCCCTGGAGCGACTACTCATTGCCAGAAAGCACTTACGCGCTGTTAAAGAATGCTGCTGAGTATTTTGGTGAGCAGACAGCACTGCGGTTTCTGGCACAGGGCACGCCAGAAGAAGAGAGCCAGACCTACAACTTTGAAGAGCTGCTGGAAAAGGTCACCCAAACCGCTAACGCGCTGCACGGACTGGGTATTGGATCCACTGATACCGTCTCTATGATGCTGCCAAACCTGCCTCAAACGGTCTTCACCATCTGGGGAAGCGAAGCCGCGGGCATTGCCAACCCCATCAATCCCCTGCTGGAAACTGAACACATTGCGGCATTGCTCAATGAGACCCACTGTTCGGTACTGGTGACACTGGCGCCCCTGCCCGGTAACGACCTGTGGCAGAAGGCCCAGGCAGTGATCGATACCGTGCCTAGCCTCCGCACCGTGATTACCGTGGATATGGCGCCGATACTGCCAGCCGAAGCCCAAGCGGCCGTACGCTCACAGCGCCCTGACTACCTGCAGCCCCTGCAACGCCTCGACGGTTCAACAGTGGAAGTTCGGGATTTTGACGCATTGATAGCCTCACACGATGGCAGCTCACTGGACAGTGGCCGTCAAATCGCTGCCGGGGACATCGCCTCCTACTTTCACACGGGCGGCACCACCGGCACGCCCAAGCTGGCGCCCCACACTCACGCCAATGAAGTCGCCTGTGCTTTCCAGGTGAATACCTCACTGCATATCGAAACGGGCAATGTCACCCTGATTGGTCTGCCGATGTTTCACGTCAATGCGGTATTTACCAGTCTGGCGGCCTGGATTGGCGGTGCCGGCATCCTGCTGGGAACCCCTCAGGGCTATCGCAATCCCCAACTGATGGAGAACTTCTGGGCGCTGGTGGAAAAGTATCAGGTCACCTCCTTCAGCGCCGTGCCCACCATTCTCACCGGACTGCTCAATTTCCCCACCGAGGGCTATGACTTATCGTCTCTGAAATACGCCATCTGCGGCGCCGCGCCTCTGGCAACAGAACTCGCCCACCAATTTGAACGCAAGACCGGACTCACTCTGTTTGAAGGCTACGGCCAGACCGAGGGCACCTGTGTCACGACAGTCAGTCCGCGCTTTAATAAACACCGTATCGGTTCAGTGGGCTGTCGTCTTCCCTATATGGGATTGCGGATCGTCGAAGTGGATGAAAAAACCGGAGCATTTATACGCGACTGCGACGTCAACGAAGCGGGCGTCGTCGCCATCAGTGGCCCCAATGTGTTTTCCGGCTACAAACAGCCGGAACACAACAAAGGTCAGTGGGTAGAAGACGGCTGGTTTAACACCGGCGACCTTGGACGCCTGGACGAAGACGGTTTCCTCTGGCTTACCGGCCGCAGCAAAGATGTCATCATTCGCGGCGGTCACAACATTGATCCGCAAATGATTGAAGAAGCTTTCTTCAAACACGAAGCGGTGGCTGATGTCGCTGCCATTGGCAAACCCGACGCCCGCGTCGGCGAGCTTCCCGTGGCTTTCATCCAGTTGAAAAAAGGTTGTACTGCGACAGAGGAAGAGCTACTCGCCTTTGGTCAGGAACATATTCACGAACGGGCCGCTATCCCCAAGGAGATTTTTATTATTGAAACTCTACCCTGCACCGCTGTGGGCAAAGTCTTTAAACCGGAGTTGCGCAATAACGTGGTGGAAAAACTGGTTCGCGCAGAGCTGGCCCAGCTGAACATCGAAAACGCTGAATTGAACGTTCAAACCGATAAAAAGTTTGGCCAGTGGGTCACGGTAACTCTGTCGTCCGGCGACAGGGCTGAAAAGGTTAAAGACTCGCTGGGTCGGTATGCGTTTAAAACCACCGTAAACACCTGATCGCTGACCACCAAGCCATGCCTGTAAAATACAGGCATAACAAACAGTCATAAAAAAAGCCGATGTTCTCATCGGCTTTTTTTATTCACAAAGGGCTGATTATCGGCGGGGTGAAGAATGTCGACGACCATCACCACTGCGGCCGCCGCTTCGACCGCCACCACCGCTTTGACCGCCACCACCACTACGACCACCACTGCGATGTTGGCCTCCGCTGCGCGAGCGGCCATCGCGATCGCCTTCAGCGGATTTCTTTCTCGGCGCCATGGCCGGAGTTTCCGCCAACAGCTCTTCAGGGGGCTGCTCGCACTTTAAATGATCACCCACCAATTCCTGAATCGGCATCAAACGGAACGCATCATCTTCGCAGGCAAAGCTGATAGAGGTACCGGTTTTACCCGCACGGCCGGTACGGCCAATACGGTGAATGTAATCTTCCGGCTCTTCTGGCAGGGTAAAGTTCACCACGTGGCTGATACCATCGATATGAATACCACGACCGGCCACATCCGTTGCCACCAGTACTTTCAGCTTCCCTGATTTGAAACCGTCCAGCGTTTTCACACGACGATTTTGAGCAATCTCACCAGACAACAAGCCCGCAGCGAAACCGTGACGCTCCAGTTTCTCATGCAACTTCCGGCATTCATCACGGCGGTTGGCAAACACAATCAGGCTGTCCACATCATCCTGATTCAGAATGTTGTACAACAGCGTGTATTTCTCTTCCGTGGAAGAAAGGAAGATATGCTGGGTAACGGTATCCGTGGCAACGCTCTCGGGTTCGATTTCGATGCGCTTGGGTTCTTCTGTCCACTGATCCGCCAGAGTGAGTACGTCGTCGGTAAACGTCGCAGAGAACAGCAGCGTCTGACGATGAGTCTTTTTCGGCGTCTGGCGAATAATACGTTTCACTTGCGGAATAAAGCCCATGTCCAGCATGCGGTCGGCTTCATCAATGATCAGCACTTCCACCTGATCCAGATACACATCCTGATTGCCGCAGAAGTCGAGCAGACGACCAGGAGTGGCAACCAGAATATCCACCAGATCTTCCTGCAGGTGACGCTGCTGCTTGCCGTAATCCATACCACCCACCAGCGTGTGAACTTTCAGATCGGTGTATTTGGTCAGCAGCTTGGCATCGTCAGCAATCTGGATTACCAGCTCGCGAGTCGGTGCGATAATTAATGCACGAGCCTCACCCGCGTAGCGTTCGCCTTCAACCGGGTGCTTCAGCAGATCATCAATGGTGGAAACCAGAAACGCAGCGGTTTTACCGGTGCCGGTTTGCGCCTTGCCCACCATGTCGTGACCATTGAGAGTCAGAGGCAGGGATTGCGCCTGAATCGGGGAACAGTACTCGAAACCCAGATCAGCAATACCGTGCATCAACTCCAGCGGCAGATCCAGATCGTGAAAGCGGGTTTTGCCTTCCACAGGCGGTACTTTAAATTCATCCAGGGTCCACGGAGCCTGCTCAACCTTGGGAGATTCTTTCTGGCGCTGATGGTGGCGCTTGCCGCCGTGCGGATGCTGAGACTTGCCGCCCGACTTTTTAGCAGCATTCTGCCCGCGGTTGGAGGATTTACCTCCAGTATTAGGCTTGGCTCCGGCGGGTGACTTGCCGCCACCTTTGGGCGCATCCGTTTTCTGACGGTTGCTCGCCTTGGCTGCGGATTTTTCGGAGCCGTTTCTGGCTCCAGAATTGGCACCGGAGTTCCCGCCGGTGATTTTACGGAATAGTTTACCGATCAAAGTAGGTCTCATTCTGGCTGTTCAAAACGGCGCCAGTATAACACCCATCCAGCCTGAATGTCGCTCCGCCCCAGAGCTGGCAAGGCCAACAGGGCATTTTGGCACCTCAATCCAGCCAAATTCACGACCATTCCGTGCTTTTTGGGTGTGTGAGAGCCTATTGAGCCGTATACCCCCCATCCATGACCTGCACACTGCCCGTGATATTTCGGCTCGCCGAACCACAGAGAAATACCGCCATGGCGCCAAGATCTTCCACATCGGTAAAGCGTCCCGTGGGTTGAGCACCCAGCAGCACCTCGTCCATTACCTGCTGTTCGCTCAATCCACGCGCTTTGGCGGTATCGGCAATCTGGTTCTCAACCAGAGGCGTCAGCACATAACCCGGGCAGATGGCATTGCAGGTGATACCGCTTTTGGCCGTCTCCAGCGCCACCGTTTTGGTCAAGCCGATCACGCCGTGCTTGGCCGCTACGTAAGCGCTTTTGTACGGTGACGCCACCTGTCCGTGAATAGAGGCGACATTGATGATGCGCCCCCAACCTCGGGATTTCATACCGGGCAACACATTCTGAATACCGTGGAACACACTGCTCAAGTTAACCGCGATGATGCTGTCCCAACGCTCTGCGGGAAAACTTTCTACCGGTGCCACATGTTGGATACCGGCGTTGTTCACTAAAATATCCACTCCCCCCAACAGCTCTTCAGCAGTCTTTACCATCATGGACACTTCTGACGCCTGAGACACGTCGGCCGGACAATGGAAGACGTTTACGCCGTACCTGGCCGACAAGCCCTCGCGTAAGGACTCGACTTCACTCGGCTCACCGAAACCATTGAGCATTATGTGGCAGCCAGCCTGAGCGAGAGACTCTGCAATAGCCAATCCAATACCACTGGTCGATCCTGTCACTAAAGCAACTTTGTTCTTTAACATAACTCTATCCTGTCAACCGGACTTGTTAACCGGCACATGCCATCATCCACACCTGCAGCCTCACTCCAGTGAAGCGGCTGCTATCAAAACTGCGTCAAAAAGTGCCGAATAGCAGACACTGCCGCCTCTTCATCCAGTGCAGGCGCATGCCCCACACCCGGCACTTCAACCGCCGTCAACTCGGGTTGTTCTGATTGCATCCGCAAAAAGCAGGCCTCCGATAACAAATCAGACAACTCACCCCGCAACACCAGCAGAGGAAGGCCTGTTAAATTCTTAAACAATGCCCAGGGGTCGCTGGGTGACGCTGCTTTTTGATCTTCGGTTAATGGTGCCGAGATCATGGGATCATAATCCAACACGGGAACCCCCTGAGCGTTTTCCCGAAACAAACGCCGGGTCATCGCCAGCCACTGTTCCTCAGTGTAAGAGGGATAACACACCGCATTCATCTCGCGGGTTTGCTCTACCGCATCCACCCAATTATTGACTGGGCCTTTTTTCCCAAGGTATCCCATAATGCGACCGATACCCCTGGGATCCACTTCCGGCCCGACATCGTTGATCACCATCCCGGCGATACGCTCCGGACACTGATTGGCCATTAGCATACCCATCAAGCCCCCCATTGAAGTGCCAATGATGATTACCTTGTCCATCTTCAGATGATCCAGCAACTGCCACATATCCTGCACATAGGTCAGTAAATGGTAGCGTTGGTATTCCGTATCCCACTCTGATCGACCCCGACCGCGCTGTTCAGCCACCACCAAACGGTGTTTACCATCCAGCGCTGTGGCCAGAGGTTCAAAGTCCGCAGAGTTACGAGACAAACCGTGCAAACATAATACCGGCACACTTTCGCTGTTGCGGTTGCCATCAGAATTACCGTCGGGGTGATAATCCCGCGCGTACAACTGCAAGCCATCGTCAACCGGATAAAAGATGTCTTTGTATTTCGTCATGGCCGTTCCTGAAAAACATCGCTGTTAAAAAGGGGCCTCACAAAACAGTGCAGCAGTGTGAGGCCCATTACAGTCAACCCTTCAATCAGAACTGGTAACCAAAGTTCAGGCTAACGGTTCTGGGGTTGCCGTAATATCCCACAACCACTTCTTCACCGCCCAGGTTGGCAAAGTTATAGCCACCTACCCGATACTCTTCATCGGTAATGTTCTTGGCGTGCAACCCAACAGTCCAGTGCTCATCGGCGGAGTACCACACGGCACTGGCGTCCCACAATGTGTAACTGTCTTCGTCAATGGCAGACTCCACCTGGAAGATTTGTGTTTCGCTGCGATACGAAGCACCGGCAGACAGAGCAATATCCCCCCAGTTACCCAGCGATCTGGCGTAATTCAGTTTCAGGCTGGCAACTTTTTCCGGAGTGTTGGCGAAAGACCAATCGTCAGCAAGGTCAACGGTGCCCGCAGGCGTTTGCGTTTCTACTGACAAATACTCGGCATCAATAAACCCGGTCATCAACGCCGCTGACAAGCTCTCGGTGATCTGTCCAACCACCTCTAATTCAAAGCCCTTAATTTTTGATTCACCTGCATTTAAAACAGAGCTGACATAGTTGGATCCACCATCAGTACTTTCCTGTACGGTGACTTGCATATCCGTGTAATCAGAGTAAAAAGCCGCGGCATTCATGCGGACACGACCATCAAACAATTCCGCTTTCACACCCAACTCATAGGTTTCGACAGTTTCAGGATCAAAACCATCCACAGTGCCCGGATTTTTGCTTGCATCACCGCGCATATCAAAGCCGCCACTTTTGAAGCCTTCACTGTAGGACGCGTAAATCAAGGTGTCGTCATTCAACGTGTAATCAACACTGATCCGAGGCGAGAACTTTTTCCACTCGTTGTCGTTTTGATAATCCGTCAACACCGCGAGAGATAACAAATCCTGCCCGCCCACCGCTGACGAAGTGCCGTCAACGAACAGCTGTTCTTTGTAAACATCCGCTGACTTTTCATCCATGGTGTAACGACCACCCAGAGTCAATGCCCAGGTGTCGTTAAAGGTGTAGGTCGCATGCATATACGCTGCATAACTGGTGGTATCAACAGAGCCGGCAGACAGCGCATCAAAAGATCCCAGTGAAGGATCAAAAGGACCAGCGGCATTAAAAGCGCCCAAGATGACATCAAATGCCCCGGAAGCCGTCCCCTCGTAGTAATACAAACCACCCACCATTTCCAGTTTTTCACCGGTGTAGCTAAGCTGGAATTCCTGTGTGGTTTGATCGTCGTTATACACGGCCGGCACATGAGCCGAGGGCAGAGACGTGTTATCAAAATCGATATTGGTGTAGGTATCCCCTTCCCGATACGCCGTGATGGATTTCAGTCTGACGGCATCGTTAATATCCCAGCTCACCGTCAGTGAAGCACCGGAGCTTTCGACGCTGTTATAGGTATCCATGTCCGCATAAGTATCGTAGACACTGGAAGGAATCGGTTCTGAAGGCAGATACACGCTGGGAGTCATCCGATGACCGCCTTTCGCATTGGAATCGTCATCGGTTTTGTCGGCACTGAACAGGAACGACAGATTATCCGTCGGCAAAAACTCCAGACTGACACGCGCGGCGGTGACATCCTTGTTGTAGTTGTCATCGCCACTCACCAAAAACTCACCAAAACCGTCACGCTTAAATTGCGCCACCGATGCACCAAACAACAACTTGTCTTCGATCAAAGGC
Source organism: Pseudomaricurvus sp. (assembly GCF_965662505.1). Classification (NCBI taxonomy): domain Bacteria; kingdom Pseudomonadati; phylum Pseudomonadota; class Gammaproteobacteria; order Cellvibrionales; family Cellvibrionaceae; genus Pseudomaricurvus; species Pseudomaricurvus sp. Next base: position 19,610 of record NZ_CBFIHX010000008.1, read on the forward strand.
AACTGCCCGGCAATCTTAATGTCCCGCTGGTTATAGGAACCCAGAGCGCCACTGATGCTCAATTCAGGCTCGCCGGTTAAACGCTTGGTCACGTATTTCACGGCACCACCGATGGTGTTTTTGCCGTACAAAGTACCCTGTGGCCCACGCAGCACTTCGATACGCTCCACATCGTAAACATCCAATACGCCGCCCTGAGGGCGCGCCAGATAGACATCATCCACATACAAACCCACACCGGGCTCAAAGCCCCACAAGGGATCAGCCTGGCCAATGCCACGCACATAGGCCGTCAACGTGGTATTGGTACCACGGCTGACTTGCATGGTGACGTTGGGTGCGGTCTTCTGAATTTCAGTGACATCCTGCACACCGGCATTGTTTAAATCCTCTGCCGAAAAAGCGGTGACCGCAACAGGAACGTCCTGCATGTTCTGCTCACGTTTTTGTGCTGTAACAATCACTTCTTCGAGGGCAATTTTTTGATCGGCGGCAAAGACTGTACTGGAACCGGACAAGGCAACTGCGACAGCGATGACACCGGCTAGGGGATTCTTGCTAAGGGATTTTGTCTTCATGCTCTGAACCTGCTGTGTTTAATTTTTATTATTGGCATCGGTATCAGCAGTGACATGAAACGCTGACTGCGCCACACATACACCTCTGTACCTCTGCACCCTGAGTGTGATTAACTCGTGCAATCTATTTAAATTCAACACCCGATGAATTGTCAACGGTATTTTCAACAGGTGTTGAATATATTTCAGAATCAACTTCAGACTTTTTATTTTTAAACGAAATAACAAGCATCAAAATACCGGCGACCAGAGCCGATAAAACGATGGCATAGGTGGCGGAAACAGCCGGATTGGCCACGCCCAGCGCAAAAGTGCACAACAGATGTACCAACAGCCCCGTGGCCGCGGCCGCCCAGGCAACCAACACCGGCGGCGGCTTACGCAACAGAGTGCCCAAGACAATCGGCACCATCGAGGCGGCCGCCAGGCCATACACACCTTTCTGCGCAAACAGCCCCACCAGCGCCGGAGGGTTGAGCGCGACCGCATAAGCCAGCAATCCAACCCCCACCAACACGACTCTGGAAAGCAACAATCCACGCCCCGGTTCAAACTGGCCTTTACCGCTGAATGGCAGGTACAAGTCCTTCACCACCATCGCGGATACCGACACCAGAATGCCGTCCAGCGTGCTCATCCCCGCCGCCAACAGAGTGATGGAGATGAACACCAGAGCGTATGGTCCCCAGCTTACCCCGGAGAATTCCGAGGTGATGTAACTCACCACAACACCGTCCTGCTGTGGAACCTCCATCCCTTTTAAGCGCGCGTAAAAACCCACTGCCAGCATTAACATGAAGCAGGTTCCGGACAAGAAGGTGGACCACAAAAACCGTTTCACATCGCGATCGTTTTTCAAATACAGCATTTTGGTGAGGATGTGCGGCTGCATCATCAACGCGAAAGTCACCACAAACCCGCTGAAAAACACCGAGAAAAAGTCGTAGTAGAGGTTGCTGTCCGGGTTAAAGATGCTCGCATAATGTCCGCCTACCGAGCGCAGGCTGGCCACCACATCCCCCTGAAAATAATGGAAACCCTGCACAAAGATAAACAGCGCAACACCAATCATCATCACGCCCTGAAAGGTGTTGGTGTAAGCGTGAGCGTAGCTGCCACCCATTAAGACATAGGAAAACACGAACAACAGAATCAGGGTCAGCGACCAGGTCTGGGAAATGGGAAACAACTGGCTCAACAACAAGCTGCAGCCCACCAGAATCAACACCACAAAGGCCACCGACAATAAATTGATCAGGGCAAAAAAGGTACTGAGTGAACGGCTTTGGTAGCGTTGATAAATCCAGTCTGGAATGGTGATTGCGCCGCTATCGTCACCCAGTTGGCGAAATCGCCGAGTCAACAACAGGAAAGCGCACATGATCCCGGCGCTGCCGGCCACCGCGTAATGCACAAACGCAGAGACGCCATGCACATACACAAATCCGGGGTTAATGACGAAAGTCGCGGTAGAGGATACCGATGCCGCCATGGTAATACCGATCACCCAGGGGCTCATATCCTTGTTGCCGATGGAGAAGCCCTTGATGTCCCGGGTTTTACGCATCCCCACCCAGGACAGCCACAGCGTCAGCAACACATAGAAGCCCACGCACACAACCTTAAACAGCTCGGCAGACATAAATTACTCTCTATTATTGTCGTTAGTATGCCTTCATTTAAATTCATCGCTTGTTGAATTGTCAACCCTTGCGTAGAATCCATGTCTCAAACCACCGGAAAACCACTCATGCCCGCCCCCAAAACAGCACCCAAAGCCCCAGCCAAAGTTGGACGCCCGCGCAGCTCTGACAAAGACAAGTCAGAACGCGGAGATCGCATTCTGAATGCCGCCGAAGAGCTGTTTGCCCTGCACGGTTACGACGGTGTGACACTGAGAACACTGGCCAATACCGCTGGTGTAGACGTGGCGTTGATCAATTATTACTTTGGCCCAAAGCAACAACTGTTCGATACTGTCTTCAAGCGCCGCGCACAAATTCTCAACGAGCAGCGCTTAACCGCTCTGCAGAGTGCACAACAGGATGCTGCACCGGGTGTGATTTCAGTGGAAAAGATTATTGAGGCATTTCTTCGCCCATTAGAAGTCGCACAGGAAAGTAATGACGAAGGCTGGAAAAATTACTGCGCGCTACTGGCTTATGTGAACAATTCCGCTGTCTGGGGACCTGTCCTCATGAGCAAGCACTACAACGATCTGGTGGATGTGTTTGTGGATGCTCTGCGCGATGCCCTGCCCCAATCGGACGATGCCGACCTCTACTGGTGTTATCACTACATGTCGGGGGCGATGTCGCTGACCTTTGCCAATACCGGGCGTATCGACAAGATGTCGCGGGGGCTGTGCCGCTCAGACGATTTCCGGGCGGCTTATGACCGAATGATCCCCTTTGTCGCGGCGGGATTCCGGCAAGTGTGCGGTAATCAGGAGTAAACTGTTTTTCTTTCAACGATTGCCTTTACGTCAGCAACTGCCTTTACTTCAAAGACGAGGCGTCCTTGGTCACTTTCAAATCCCGCACCAATCCATCTTCCAGACTGTAGACCCAACCGTGTAGAGTCAGATCCTGGCCCGCACGCCAGGCGTTACGGACGATAGTGGTCTGCGCCACATTCCCCACCTGGGCAATCACATTCAGCTCACAAAGACGATTCACCCGCTCTTTCTCGGTAGGCGCACTGTCGACGGCCGCCTGATGATCGTGATACACATCGCGGATATGTTCCAGCCAGTTATCAATCAGGCCATTGTTCGCCGGACCGAGTGCCGCCTGAACCCCACCACAGCCATAGTGACCAACCACCACAATATGCTTCACTTTTAACACATCCACCGCGTATTGAATGACCGACAGACAGTTCAGGTCAGTATGCACCACCACGTTGGCAATATTGCGGTGAACGAAAACGCTCCCCGGCTCCATGGCGACAATCTGGTTTGCTGCAATACGGCTGTCCGAACAGCCAATCCAAAGGTATTCAGGGGTTTGCTGCCGGGACAGATTATTGAAATATTCCGGATCAGCGTGATTGACGCCTTCGGCCCATAACCGGTTATTTTCAAGAAGGTCTTTCGGGTCACTCATAACGGCTCCAGGGTGGATTCGGGAATTATTTAGGCTAAACAGCCGGGAAAGCCCCGGAAAACAGGCTCAATACTGGAAACATTTATACCGCAAAGCACACCTGTTCACCAGTGTTGCGGTACTTGCCAAACCACGCACACTGACTATCATCGCAGTAACACCCCAGTGTCTATTAACACTACTTATAACACTGCCTGTTTACATGTGTCCGCTGACACCGACCGCGAGTCTGCCCAATGCTGCAACCGACGCTCGACGACATCAACCACCTGGTTGAGCATGCCCTCAGCAAGGCGCCTGCGGGCCCCTCTCAAATCTGGCCGATCACCACCGCCTCCCCGGTGAGCGGCGGCGACACTCACGAATGCTATCTCCTTCAAAGCACAGCGAACAACAAACCAGGAGCCCGATACTTTCTGAAATTGAACCAGCTTGCACGGCAACCGTTATTTACTGCTGAAAGTGAGGGATTGCAGGCGATCTGCCACCATCATCAGCAGTTTGCCGGCTGTATTGCGAGCTGCCGGGTTCTGCACAGCGGTCACTTTCAGGCATTCAGCTATTTACTGCTGGAAGCGCTGGACTTACAAGCAGAGGGCGACTGGTTTCTGGCCGGACAACAACTGGCAAGACTCCACCAGGCTCCGGCTGGCAATCGTTTTGGTTTTGAATGTCCCAGTTACTGTGGCAATAGCTATCAGCCCAATACCTGGGAAGAAAACTGGTCACAGTTTTTTGCCAGACACCGAATCGGCCATCAGCTGACTTTACTGTGGAAGTCACCTCTGGACAGCTCACCTATCCAGCGCATTGTGCAAACGGTTGAAGAGCAACTGCACAACCGGCAGCCACGGCCCGCGCTGGTACACGGAGATCTGTGGCGCGGCAACATAGGCTTTCACCGTCAACAGCAAGGTGACAGTATTCCGGTTATCTTTGATCCCGCATGCTACTACGGTGACCCCGAAACGGATCTGGCCATGAGTGAATTCTTCGGTCGCTTTCCCGAGGACTTCTATCGGGGCTATAGCAATGTTCGCCCCATAGACAAGGATTATTCTGTGCGGCGGCCGCTGTACCAACTCTATCACCTGCTGAATCACGCCAATCTGTTTGGCGGCAGCTATAGACAACAGGCCGAACTCCAGCTACAAACGCTGTCCTGATTAACCACAAATGCATGACAGCCATTGAACGACTTATCGAAACCTAAAGAGCTTTTTCAATGACGCACACCACCCTTGCCAAACCGTTACTCTGCATCGCTCACCGCGGCGGCAGTCAACAGTTTTCAGAAAATACACTGGCCGCCTTTGAAGAGAGTCTGAATATCGGCGTCGATGCCATTGAGCTGGATGTCTGGAACCTGGGAGGCGAGCTGTTGATCGCTCATGATCGGCGTCTTGGTAAAACACTGCCCGGTGGGGGACGTCTGATTGATCAGCAACCGCATCAGCTTAAAGAGCTGATTTTAGCCTGTGGTAATCGCATCGCCTCACTCACAGAAGCACTGCAATTGATTGGCGACCGAGCCACACTCAACATCGAATTAAAAAGTCCGGATTGTGCCGAGCTGGTGGCGGCGACATTGGAGAGCTTTGTGCGCGACTCCGGACTGGGTTTTGATCAGTACGTGGTATCCAGTTTTGACCATCCTCAACTGTATCGATTTAAGCAGCGCCTGCCACAAGTTAAGCGCGGCATTCTGGTTGAGGGCATCCCGCTCCATTACGCCGCGGGTTTTGACGAGCTGGACGCTTACACTTTCCATCCCAGCATCAATTTTATCAACGCCGAGCTGGTTAACGATGCCCACAGACGTGGCTACAAAGTTTGGGTGTATACGGTCAATGAGGAGGATGACATGCAACTGATGTCTGAACTCGGTGTGGACGGTATCTTTACGGATTACCCCAAGCGTTTAATGACGCTCAACGCCCAATGCTGCTGAGCTCTATCAAAGCACTTCAGGATAAAAGCTCTGTCAGTTGATGCATAATGCCATTGCAGCTTTTCTGCACCGCGAGACATCGGTCTGCTGTGCAAACCAACGCCTCCCCCGGATCCATACTCATCGCTTCTGTGGGATGAAGCACAGCCGCTGATGGCAATCGGTAACACAACACCTGCCCGGGAAACGTTTGTCGGATATCCCGCTCCCAGACATCCATAAAGCCGTTGTCCATTATCATCACCTGCGGCAAGGGCTGCAGTGATTCCTGATGCACCTGAACTAACGTCAAATGCGTCTCGGGAGATTGCTGCATCACTGGCAGTGCCGCAGAGAACAGCTTTTGTGCGGCCTGCAAATAACGTGGCTCGGCGGTTAAGTGCCCCAATCGCAACAGCACCTTGGCAGCAATGCCGTTAGCTGACGGTACAGCGGTATCCATAAAGGGCTTGCTGCGGTAAATTAACGATTCCGCATCGTGAGCGGTATAGAAGAAACCGCCAAACTCTTTGTCTTCATGCAACCGCAGCAGAGACTCTGCCAGTGCGATCACAAACTGGTAGTCTTCATCTCGCCATTGCGTCTGCAGACTTTCCAGCAAGGCATCCATCAGGAACACAAAGTCATCCAAATACGCATGGCGGACGGGCTTTTCGCCCTGCCAACCGGCAAATAAACGCTGATTCACCCACATGTTTTCGCGGATAAAATCTATCGCGCCATGAGCCAGCGACAACTCCCGCAGCTCATTATCTTTACGAGCCAGTACCAACAATCCTTTAATCACCAGGGCATTCCAGCCGGTCAGAACCTTGTGATCAATGAGAGGCAGTGGATTGTAAGCGCGAAGATTTTCAATTTTTTCTCGCCCGCCGCGATACAGTTCGAGCGCTGTCTCGCGAGTCAGCATCAGCTGTTTAGCCGCCGTATTCAGGTCTTCCTGCTGCGACAGATGCCAGCGACCAAAAAAGTTGGCCTCTCCTCGCAAACCAAACATTTGCTGAAACAGGGTGAATTCTTCCGGCGTTAAACTGGAACGAATTTCATCCAGCGCCAAAGTGTAATAAGCACCTTCTTTGCCGTTGGTTTCTGCATCCATCGCAGAGAAAAACGTACCGTGAAGAGTCAACATATGCTGTCGCAACCAGCGTACGATGCCTAGCGCTGCACTCTTGTACAACGGGTTATCGGTTTGTATCCAGGCGCGAGCGTAGACATCCAGCAGCAAGCCATTGTCGTACAGCATTTTCTCAAAGTGAGGAATGTTCCAGCCCGCATCAGTACTGTAACGAAAGAACCCGCCCCCAATACGATCGTTAATGCCGCGTTGAGCCATTTGACTTAACGACAAGTGTAAATGGGCTTTGTCGTATTCCGACAATTGATGGCTGGACTCCACCTGCAATAACAGTGAAAGATTCACCGGCAGCGGAAATTTCGGCGGCGCACCAAACCCGCCTTCCGCCTCGTCCTGATTAGCCCGTAAACTCCGCAGCGCCGCTGGCAACAACGTCACACTGGCCTGATCAGAGCCACTTAACACAGGCTGCATCAACTGCTGAAAACTGGCTTCAACCTGATTGCGCAGCATTTTGAAGTCTTGCTGCTGATGAACAAAGTAACTGTTTACCCGTTCCAGCAGATCATCAAACCCCAGCTGGCCTTCATGGGCATTTTTGGCGAAATAGGTTCCTGCCAGAAACGGCAGTTGAGTTTCGGGACACAAAAACATCGTCAACGGCCAGCCGCCAGGGCGCCCAGTCAGCATCTGATGAGCGGTCTGATACACATCATCCAGATCCGGACGCTCTTCACGGTCGACTTTGATATTGATGAAGTATTCGTTCATCAACGCCGCCGTCGCCGGATCGCTAAACGACTCCCGTGCCATGCCATGGCACCAGTGGCACGCTGAATAGCCAATAGACAGCAATATCGGCTTTTTCTGGCTCTGGGCCAGCCTGAGCGTTTCCGCCGTCCAGGTCTGCCAGTGCACAGGTTGCTGACTGTGAGCCTGGAGGTAAGGGCTGGTTTCGCCCGACAGGCGATTGATGAGATCAGACATTAATCCAGGGTCTCACAGGTTAGATGCATGCAATTGGATGCGCGCAAGTCAGGTGCGTGATCAGCTCTGTGTAAAACCGATAGCACGTAATTCAACGGGCATATTTAATACCAAAATGAACACCACACCAACCCCCAATCATCAAAGGTCTGTTGATTCAGTGTTAGTATGAGGTCCATACCACACCTGTGAGTGTACCACCCCTAATGATCGGAGTTTAAACCATGCAATCTAAGGTTGTAGTTGAGGTTGTAGATGAGGTTGTAGTCATTACCGGAGCCAACCGCGGCATCGGGCTGTCTTTTGCTCGTCTGTACGCCAAACAGGGCGCTACTGTCTACGCAGCCTGCCGACAAACTTCCCAAGAACTGGAAGCGCTGAACATCAACATCCTTCCGGGCATCGACATTACCAACAGCGACGGAATTGAGCAATTACGCCAGGCCCTGACCGGTGTTACCGTAGATCTGCTGATCAACAATGCGGGTATTCTGCGGGAAGAGTCTTTTGGACAATTGCACAGCGAGACCATTCGGGAGCAATTTGAAACCAATGCGCTGGCTCCCATACTGCTCACCGAAGCGCTTGCCGACAAGCTGTCAGCAGGCAGCAAGATCGCCTTTATCACCAGCCGCATGAGCTCCATCGCGGACAACTCCAGTGGCGGCTATTACGGCTATCGCATGTCTAAAGCCGCTCTGAACGTTGCGGCAAAATCCATTGCGGAAGAAATGAAACCCCGCAAGATCGCTGTGGCAATTTTACATCCGGGACTGGTCAGTACGGATATGATCGGTGGGTACGGCGACATTACGCCTGACGAAGCCGCACAACGACTGTCAACGAGAATTGAAGAACTGACATTGGATAACAGCGGGCGCTTCTGGCATTCCAACGGAGAGGAACTGCCCTGGTAGAAAGAAAGCCCCGGAACAGGCTGACATGAAGGGAGAAGCACGAGAGGCAGGATCCCCGCCTCTCGATGCTTTTAATTACTTAACTTCTTCCCCGTGTGCCTGCTTATCGGCGTGGTAGGAAGAGCGAACCAACGGGCCACAGGCGGCGCGCTTAAAGCCCAACTCGGTTGCCATCGCCGTGTACTCGTCAAATTCATCCGGGTGGACGTAGCGGTCAACCGGCAAGTGATCCCGGGATGGCTGCAGATATTGGCCAATGGTGATCATATCGATGTCGTGCTCACGCATATCGCGCATCACTTCAAAGATTTCCTCCTTGGTTTCACCCAGCCCCACCATCAGTCCAGATTTGGTCATGACATCAGGACGGCGCTTCTTGAATTCCTGCAGCAGTTTGAGTGACCACTTATAGTTAGCACCGGGGCGAGATGTGCGATACAGACGAGGTACCGTTTCCAGATTGTGGTTAAACACATCCGGAGCTTCTTTTTCGAGAATATCGAGAGCCACGTCCATACGACCGCGAAAGTCCGGCGTCAGGATTTCCACTTCAAGATTGGGCGAGCGTTCGCGGGATTCGCGGATACAATCGGCAAAATGTTGAGCACCGCCATCGCGCAGGTCATCGCGATCCACTGAAGTAATCACAACGTATTTAAGGCTCATATCGGCAATGGCTTTGGCCAGATGCACAGGCTCGTTGTCATCCAGTGGATTGGGCTTACCATGGCCCACATCGCAGAAGGGACAGCGACGGGTACAGATTTCACCCATAATCATAAAGGTGGCTGTGCCGCCACTGAAGCACTCGCTCAGGTTTGGGCAGTTGGCCTCTTCGCAAACTGTTGCCAGTTTGTTTTTCCGCAGAATTTTCTTGATGCGGTCTACTTCCGGCGAATTACCTACACGAACCCGAATCCAGTCCGGCTTGCGCTTCAATTCGTCGGTAGCAATCACTTTGACAGGAATCCGTTCCACTTTGTCTGCATCACGCAACTTTTCACCCTGTTTCAGGCGACGTGTGCGCTTTACTGGTTCCATACTCGTATCAGTGGTCATAATGCTTCTGTCTCGGGATCGGAGAAATCAATCAGCACCTGTGGTGCATCGTCGGCTATTTCTGTGTTGGTGTAGCCCAGGTGTTTTACAAAGTGCTCCACAATCAACGGCTCCAGCGCAGCCACAGAAGCGGCTCGCTCATCGCTGGACAAATCCACCGTGCGAACCATCTTCAACCCCTGATAGCCACAGGGATTAATGCGCGCGAAGCCACTCAGGTCCATATTCACATTCAGGCTCAAGCCGTGGTAGCTGCAACCTTTACGAATCCGGAAGCCCAGCGAAGCCACCTTGTCATCGTTGACATAAACACCGGGGGCATCGGCTTTGGGATAAGCTTCAATATCAAGCTCGGCCAGCGTATCCACCAAGGTTTTCTCGGTATTGGTGACCAGATCGCGCACCCCCACACCTCGTCGACGGATATCCACCAGCGGATAAGCCACCAGCTGCCCGGGGCAGTGATAGGTGACCTGGCCGCCGCGATCCACCTGAACCACAGGAATATCGCCAGGCATCAGCAAATGTTCTTCTTTGCCCGCCTGCCCCTGAGTAAAGACCGGCGGGTGTTCTACCAGCCAAAGCTCATCGGGTGTGGATTCATCACGCTGATCGGTAAAATTGGACATGGCTCGCCATACGGGCCGGTAATCCTGCAGCCCCAGATAGCGAATGCGCAGTGTCTCTCGGTCCGCCATCACAGCACCATCTTGGTTTTGGGGTGGCTTTTCAGCTCTTCATGCAGCGCCTGCAACTGATCTACACCGGTCGCAGTAATAAAAAACGTAATCGACTGAAAGGTCCCCTTGCCGCTCTCGCGCACCGTAATCCGGGTGCGATCCAGCCCCGGGGCGTGACGCTCCATCACTTCGACAGCGTAGGCATGGTATTCCGGTCCCGAATCACCCATCACTTTCACCGGGTAATCGGCACAGGGAAATTCAATTTTCGGTGGTTCTTGACCAGAACTGGCTTTAGGGTCACTCATAACAGCACTTTCAGGGGTTGAAAAGCTGTCATTATACCTTGAGAAGAACCCCGGTGCGAGGTAGCCACTATTGGCTCTCGAGGAAAGGAACCGGCGGGAAAAGCGTCACTTCTCCCGCCAAAATCCAGGGTTATTTGCCGAGAACAGCAAAGATTCCCATGAAAAACAAATCGTTAGGAGAATAGTCCGAGGAAAAACAGCTTGATACTGTCCCACAGGCGAGCAAAGAAACCGGCCTGTTCTACCGCCGTCAATGCCACCAGCGGCTGATCCACAAGAGTCTCGTCGTTGAGTACCACGGTCAGATTACCCAGCTCCTGACCCTCGCTGATTGGCGCTTTTATCACATCATCAATAAAGATTTTGGCATCCAGATCGTCATCCGCGCCGCGCGGGATGGTGAGATAAAGATCGTCGGCCAGGCCCAGAGACACCTCTTTGCTCTTACCGCCCCAAACGCGGCTTTGCTGCAGCGATTCACCACCACTGTAGAGCTTGTGTGTCTGAAAGTAGCGGAAACCGTAGGACAGCAGCTTTTGTGACTCCGCGGCACGCGCCTCGTCAGAACGAGTTCCCATCACCACGGAAATCAGACGCATACCATTTTTCTGAGCCGACGCCACCAGACAGTAACCCGCCTCTTCGGTGTGGCCGGTTTTCAGACCATCCACACTGTCATCGCGGAACAACAAACGGTTGCGGTTGGGCTGATTGATGCCGTTGTACTTAAAATATTTTTCTGCATAGAGTGCGTAGTGGCGCGGAAAGTCGTTAATTAGGGCTCTCGCCAGAATGGCCTGATCTCTGGCCGTGGTCAGATGACCTTCGGCAGGCCAGCCCGTCGAATTCTTGTAGTGAGTGCCCGTCATACCCAGCAAAGCGGCCTGCTGGTTCATCACATCGACAAATGCCCCTTCACTGCCAGACACATACTCAGCCAGAGCGACAGTGGCATCATTACCAGACTGCACGATCATGCCCAGCAGCAGGTCATGCAGCGGCACTTTGGTGCCCTCGCGGACAAACATCTTGGATCCGCCCATCTTCCAGGCTTTAACACTGATGTTCACTTCTTCGTTTTCGTCGATGTTGCCACCTTCCACTTCTGAAGAAACGATGTAGCTGGTCATCAACTTGGTCAGGCTGGCAGGAGGCAAACGCTCATCGGAGTTCTTCTCAACCAAAACCTTGCCGGTCTTGGCATCCATCAGGATATACCCCGTAGCAGCCAACTGAGGTGGGGCAGGAATGATGTCAGGACGCGCCTGCGCCAGACTCGACATCAACAGGATGGAAGAAATAAACAGGGTAACAAAAGATTTAAAAACGAATTGTGTTCTCATGGATCTCAACTGGTTGCTGGTGTGGAACGAAATCCCTTCGTCAGAAATGCTTGTGGGATAATGATTAATACGGGTTGGCCTTATGGACTCTCAGGACGCCAAAAAATTCCTTGTTAGAGGCTATTTCCCCGAGGATTGATTGAGAAGGCCCCGGCCAGAGTCATTGCTGGCTAGTTTAACAGTCGACCTTACTCAGTCAAACGAGGAAGTGCACAGTTTTGAGGCCCTCGAATTAATCGTAGACCAGATGTGGTGAAGGCAGGCGGTTTTTCTCCAACAGACTGCGCAAGTCCATCAAGACCAGATTGTCTCCGATAGGCCCCACTTGCACTCGGTAAAGCGCATCTTCCGAAGGGGGGATCACTTTCACCGGCAGGGTGGTTAATTCTCCCAGCTGATTGCGTAAATTTTCCGCTGCGGCAGGTGTCGAAAAGGCACCGGCCTGAAGAAAGGTATTATCAGGCAATGCAAACCCTGCAGAGTTCTGTGGCGCAGGCGCTTTTGGCAAATCAGTCCGAGCTGCCCCCTTCGCCACCGGCAGCTGTGGAGCCGCTGGATGACTCACTGCCACCTTATCCAATGGCTGAATCGCCTCTACCCGGACTTCAGCGGTGCCCTGCTTCAAATACCCCAGCTTACTGGCGGCGGCGTAGGACAGATCAATCACCCGCCCTTTATGAAAAGGACCCCGATCGTTGATCCGAACAATCACCTCTCGACCATTGGCCAGATTAGTTACCTTAACGTAAGAAGGTATTGGCAGCGTCTTATGCGCAGCCGTCATCCCGTACATGCTGTACAGTTCACCGTTGGCGGTACGCTTGCCATGAAACTTGTTGCCGTACCACGAGGCTCGCCCTACCTGCACGAAATCTTTATCGGTTGGCAGGACACGGTAGGTTTTACCCAGTACTTTATAAGGCGATTTGTTACCCGCCCTGGTGCGAACTTCTTTACGAGGCACCGCATCAGGGATGTGCGAAACATCCACGTCTTGGGCTGGCCCACTGTCTTTCACATCGGTTGGCACATTGACAATAATCTGGCTACTGTCGCTGCGGGGCTTCTGGACCACAGGTTTTTGTGTAGAACAGGCTGAAAGAAACAACATGCCCAGAGCCATGAACAATAAGACAGCCCGGTATTGTGGTTGAGAAGCCGGTGTCACTGATGCCTGATCCACCAATGACCCCATCCCGTATCTACTCTGAATTTGCATAATTAAAGACATCTGACGACAAGGTAAAAAGACTCGACAAAGTTATACGAAGCGGGAAGCCTGATCCACTCTTTAGCTCGCATTTATGACGTTTTTTGATCGTCTTGATGCTTTGGGCGACAGGTAATCGTGCAAAATGCCCACCAGGGCCTACCGATCGCCTTTTGCCTGAAGAATTTCCTGGCTTAACTGATACACCGCCATGGCGTACAAACGGCTGTGGTTATAGCGGGTAATGACGTAGAAATTATTCAGCCCCATCCAGAACTCCGTGCCGTGCTCTCCCTCCAGCTCGATGGCCGTGGCCTTGTCCTTCCCCGGTAAGGATGTCACTGGGGTAAAACCTTTTTCCTCAAGACTGGCAACGGTGTGCAATGGTTTTAGTGAATCATTGAGAACGGACTTGTCGTAGCCGGCCCGAGTCCGCGCACGCACCACCACTGGCTCGTCTTTTTTCCAGCCGTGGCGCACAAAATAGTTGGCTACACTGCCGATGGCGTCTTTGCGGTTTTCCCAAATATCAATAAAACCATCATCGTCAAAATCTGCGGCATAAGCGCGGTAACTGGAAGGCATAAACTGACCAAAACCCATCGCTCCGGCGTAGGAACCTTTCAAGCTCAGAGGATCACGGTTTTGCTCGCGCGTCAGGATAAGAAATTCACGCAGCTCTTTGGTAAAGAACGGACTGCGGGGCGGATAGTCAAACGCCAGTGTCGAGAGCGCGTCTATCACCCGATAACTTCCCATGTACTGACCATAACGGGTTTCAACACCGATGATGGCGACAATGATTTCGGCGGGAACACCGTAGGTTGTTTCGGCTTTCGTCAGTGCTTCGCTGTTTTCTTGCCAAAAATCGACACCTTTGCTGACGCGCGAGGACGTCACAAAGATTTTGCGATACTCAGCCCAGGTCTTGGTCTTTTCCGCCGGACGGGAAATAGCATCCAGAATAGACTGCTTTTTCTCAGCCTGTGACAACCAGCCTTTCAGCTCGTCCTCGCTAAACCCATAGTCTTTCACCATCTGATCAATGAAAGCCGTGGCTCCGGAATCATCCGCATAATTAGCGGCCGACACCACGCCGGCACTCAAACAGGCAGCCATCACGGCAGCACCTTTCAATCCTCGTCCAGTCCAGGCACACAAGCGCTGCAGCGCTGTGTTTTTCACACGAGTTAAACCAGCCAAAGAATTCTCCACAACCCTCTCCTGTGGCCGAAGGCGCTTCACCTTCGGCTCTGTATTCTTATCCGAATCCAACCCGGCGGCGCTCAGTGCTGATCGCCATCAGGATGCCAAATCCCATCATCAAGGTCACAATCGACGTGCCCCCGTGACTCACCAGCGGTAACGGTACCCCAACAACCGGCAATAAACCCGAAACCATACCTATATTTACAAAGACATAGACAAAAAAGGTGAAGGTAATGCTCCCGGCCAACAATCGCCCAAAGGTATTTTGAGCACTCATGGCGATACGCAGACCGCAACCAATAATCCAGGTGTAAAGCGCCAACAGCAACAACACGCCTGCCAACCCGAACTCTTCAGCCAGTACCGCAATGATAAAATCGGTATGGCTTTCGGGCAGAAAGTCCAGTTGTGACTGGGTGCCGTTCAACCATCCCTTGCCATACAAACCGCCGGAACCAATTGCGGTTTTGGACTGAATAATATTCCAGCCCGCCCCCAATTTATCGGCTTCCGGATTCAGCATGGTGAGGATGCGCTGCTTCTGATAACCGTGTAACACAAACATCCATATAGGCCAGGCACTGGCAACCACAATACCCACCGCCGACATAATGTATGTCCAGCGCAGCCCCGCGAAGAACAGAACAAACAAACCCGACGCAGCGATCAGAATGGAGGTACCCAAATCCGGCTGTTTCATAATCAACAAGGCAGGGATGCCAATCAGCAGCAGCGTAAAGAAAACATGCTTAAAGCCTGGCGGCAGGATACGGTGAGATAAATACGCGGACAGAACCAGCGGCATGCCCAGCTTGAGGACTTCGGAAGGTTGAAAACGGATGACGCCCAGACTCAACCATCGTTGAGCACCTTTTGCGCCCACCCCCATGACCAAAACCAGAATCAGAAGTATGATCCCGAACCCGTAAATCCAGGGGGACCAAAACTCCATGGTATGGGTTCTGAATTGCGCCGTCGTAAACATCACACCGTAAGCAAGCACCATAAAGACACTCTGCCGCTGCACATAATGAATATCTTCACCACTGGCACTGTACAGCACGATAAGACCAAATACGGTCAGAGCCAACAACCCCAGCAGTAGCGGCAAATCGATATGCAAACGCTGCCACAAACCAATAGGACGTCGCAGATCTCGACTGGCCTCCGGCATGCGACGCTGAAAATCACTGACTCTGCTCACGACCAACTACCTCTTAACTCTGGATGCGACCGAATCACGTTCCGGCGACTGGGGGATCATCTGCTCCCGTTCGGCCTCCAGCTGCAGATAACGATCAATCACCCGGCGTGTTACGCCGGCAGCCTTGGAGCTTTTTTCACCGTTTTCCACAATCACTGCAACTGCAATTTTAGGATCATCCGCTGGCGCAAAGGCGACGAACAGAGCGTGATCTCGCTGACGCTCTGCCAGAGCCTCAGAATCGTATTTTTCCCCTTGCGCAATCCCCACCACCTGAGCGGTACCGGTTTTGCCAGCCATGCGGTAGCTCAAGTCGCGGCCAATACTGTTATGTGCGGTGCCGTGGCGGTCATGCACCACATTTTCCATAGTGCTGAAAATAAAATCCCAGTTCTTTTCAGAGATATCCGTAATCGCATGCTCTTTCATTTCAATCGGCTCACCTCCAACTGTTTGCACAAGATGCGGCTGAATATAATGACCGCGATTGGCCAGGGTTGCCGTCATCACTGCCAGTTGTAACGGCGTGGTCAGCACATCCCCCTGGCCAATGCCCACATTGAGACTGTCCCCAGGAAACCATGGCAAACCGCGAACAGCGCGTTTCCATTCACGGGATGGCCAAATGCCTTTGCGCTCACTGGGAATATCGATACCGGTGCGGGATCCGAGGGCAAACTGGATACCGAATTCATGGATCTTGTCGATGCCCATATTGAAAGCCAAATCGTAGAAATAGGTATCACAGGATTCCGTAATGGCCTGAAGCAGATCAACACGCCTACCATGCCCCTGTCGTTTCCAGTCCCGGTAGAGTCGTTTATCCCCTTCCAATCGATAGAACCCAGGGTCACGCACTGAGTAGCCTGGCGTTACTACACGGTTGTGCAAGCCGGCCAACCCTAACATCGGCTTGACCGTTGAACCCGGAGGGTACTGAGCCTGAATCGTGCGATTAAACAAAGGCAGGTCGAGGGAATTATTCAGCGCGTTGTAATCTTTATAACTGATCCCGGTCACAAACAGGTTGGGATTGTAACTGGGTGTACTGACCATCGACAGGACGCCACCTGTGTGTACATCCAATGCCACCACTGCTCCGCGATAATCTCCCATCGCCTCAATGGCTTCACGCTGCAAATCCGCATCCAGATACAGCTTCAGATTCTTTCCCGGTTCCGGGGCAATGCTCTCGAGAACCCTTAACACTCGTCCCCGAGCATTGGTCTCGACGTATTGGTAACCCACTTCACCCAGTAATTCGGCTTCGTACTGCCGCTCCAGTCCGATTTTACCGACGGTGTGGGTGCCGCTGTAACGACGATATTGTTCTTCATCAAACGATGACAGTTCGCGATCATTGATTCGCCCCACATAACCTACCGAGTGCGCCAGCATCTCTTTGAACGGGTAATCACGAACCAGTTCAGCCGCCACCTTCACACCAGGCAGGCGATATTCGTTCACCGCCAAACGGGCAATTTCTTTTTCGGTAAGACGGTAGCTCAAAGGAACCGCTTCGTAGGGACGCCGGCGCTGCTTGAGGCGTTTTTCAAATTCCTCAATATCACCATCGCGCAAATCAACCAGCTGGCCAATCAATTCCAATGTGGCCTGCAGATCCTTGACCTGTTCTTTAATGAGCGTCAGCGTGTAAGTGGGACGGTTATCCGCCAGCAAGGTGCCATTGCGATCAAAGATAAGACCCCGTGTCGGCGGCAGCGGTTGCACCTGAACCCGGTTGCGATCAGATTGGGTCACGTAGAGTTCGTAATTGACCACCTGCAGATTATACAGCCGGGCCACCAACACACCGAGCAGCAACACAATAATCAGGCCGGCCAAGATCAGCCGACGCTTAAACAGCCGGGCTTCCTGATAATGATCTTTGAGATGTTGCGGTTCCGGCATGAAAGCTCAGTCTGAAGCCTGGGGGTCAAAGTTAATCGGTGATTGTATGGACATTGCGCTGGAGTTGGAAGTTCAACGCCTTGTTTTATGAGAGCTAAGCCTTTAAGAGAGCGGCTACCAACCTTGCGATAATCCTGTTGTTTTTATCATGGTGGGATCAGGACTTGTGGTACGGATGGTGATTGAGGATGGACCAGGCCCGATACAACTGTTCAATCAGAACAATACGCACCAGCGGATGCGGAAGCGTCAGCGCTGAGAGCGACCATTTGGCATCGGCTCGGGCAAGGCATTCCGCAGACAAGCCATCCGGACCACCAATCAACAAGCTGTAATTGCTGCATTCCATGGACCAGCCGGCGAGATTGTCAGCCAGTTTTTCCGTGCTCCACGGCTTACCCAACACGTCCAGGGCAATCACTTTATCGCCTTTTGGAATGGCAGCCATCATCTGCTGACCTTCTTTGGCGATGGCCTTCTCCACCGAAGCATTCTTTCCTCTCGGCCCCAGCGGCAGCTCAACCATTTCCACGGAGAAATCCCGGGGCAGGCGTTTGGCATAATCCGTATAGCCTTCTTCCACCCAACCGGGCATGCGGGTACCGACCGCTATGATTTTAAAGCGCATGACGTCCCTACCCTAAAGCCGGTAACTTACTCGCTATCCTGATTACGGGTACCGGGCTCCATGCTCCAGAGCTTTTCCAGGTCGTAGAAATCGCGGGTCGACGGCATCATCACATGCAAGACAGTATCGCCGAAATCAGCCAACACCCACTCGCCGGAATCGAGCCCCTCTACACCGATGGCTGCAATGCCCCGGTCTTTGGCTTCCTGCACCACGTTGGAAGCCAGAGACTTTACGTGTCGGTTAGACGTACCGCTGGCAATGACGAGGGTGTCCATTACATCGGTTAACTCACTGACATCAAGACTGACAATGTCTTTGCCCTTCAGATCATCGAGGGCGTTGAGGATTATTTCATTTAATTCTTGGGACATCAGTTCAGGGTTTCCTTTGCCACTAATTTTCACTACGGATCAATAAAGTTAGGTTCAATAAAATTTGGTTCAATACCCCCTGTAACTCATACAAGATACAGGCGGTTATCTTCAATATAGCGCCTGACGGTGTCAGGCAGCAGAAATTCTGGCGATTGGTCTGTCGCAATCAACTCACGAATGGTTGTGGCCGATATATCCAGCAAGCTCTGTTCCACCACCGCAACACCGCCTTGTGGACGGCTACGAAGAGCCTCAACCGACACCCGGTGCTGCTGATACCACTCAGCCACCTCACCGGTTTCTGGCAGCTCCCAACCCGGACGAGCCGCCACCACAAGGTGAGCAAAATCGAGCAGCTCGCGCCAGCGGTGCCAGCGATTCAGGCTCACCAGAGAGTCCATGCCCACACACCAACACAGGGAGACATCGGCACCCAGCTCCCGGCGCAGTTCCGCCAGCGTGTCGACGGTATAAGAAGGCTCCTCGCGAGTCAGCTCCCGCTCGTCCACCGACAGGTCAGGGCAATCCGCCACAGCCAGTCGCACCATGGCCGCCCGATCCGCACTGCTACGCCCCGGCAGCTCGCGGTGTGGCGGCAGATGGCAAGGCAGCAAGTGCATTTCGTCGAGGGCCAGACGCTGCTTAAATTCCAGCGCCATGCGCAGATGACCATAATGGACCGGATCAAAGGTCCCGCCAAACAGGCCAATGGCCTTGAGCTTATGGGTCGGCAGCTGCACTGTCAGTTACGGATATGGCCATCGCCGAAGACAACGTACTTCTGCGACGTCAGACCTTCCAGCCCCACTGGACCGCGGGCGTGGATTTTATCCGTAGAGATGCCAATTTCAGCGCCCAGTCCGTACTCAAAGCCGTCGGCAAATCGAGTGGAGGCATTGACCATGACTGAACTGGAATCCACCTGAGCCAGGAACTGACGGGCACGGGTGTAATCTTCGGTAACTATGGCTTCGGTGTGGCCAGAGCTGTACTGCGCAATGTGATCCATGGCCTGTGCCATGTCATCCACAACGCGAATCGACAACACCGGTGCCAAATATTCTGTCGCCCAATCCTCTTCGGTAGCCACTTCGGCCTCGATGATCGCCCGGGTGCGCTCACAACCGCGCAACTCGACTCCTTTGTCGCCGTAGGCTTTCGCCAGACGGGGGAGTATCTCGGGAGCGACAGCAGCGTTCACCAGCAGCGTTTCCATGGCATTGCACACACCGTAGCGATGGGTCTTGGCGTTCAGAGCGATGTTAAACGCTTTTTCCAGATCCGCTTTGTCGTCAATATAAACGTGACAGATGCCGTCCAGGTGCTTGATCACCGGCACACGGGCATCGTTGCTGATACGTTCGATCAGACCTTTACCGCCGCGAGGCACAATCACATCCACAAATTCGGGCATGGTGATCAGCTCGCCAACCGCTGCGCGATCGGTGGTTTCGATAATTTGCACCGCCGATTCCGGCAACCCTGCTTCAGCCAGCCCCTGTGCAATACAGCGAGCAATGGCCTGATTGGAGCGAAACGCCTCACTGCCGCCGCGCAGAATGGTGGCATTGCCGGATTTCAGGCACAGGCTGGCTGCATCGATGGTCACATTGGGACGCGATTCGTAAATAATCCCCACAACGCCCAGAGGCACGCGCATCTTGCCCAGTTGAATGCCACTGGGACGGAAGCTCATGTCGGTAATTTCGCCACAGGGATCCGGCAGTGAAGCCACCTGACGCAAGCCTTCAATCATGCCTTCGAACCCCGCGGGGGTAATTTCCAGACGATCCAGCAGAGCATCGTCGAGGCCGTTTTCCCGACCAGCCTGCAAATCTTCCGCATTGGCTGCCATCAGCTCGGCTTTCGACGCCTGCAAGGCCTCCGCCGTGGCCAACAAGGCACGATTTTTGTCTCCGGTGGTGGCCGCAGCAATGGCTCGGGATGCTTCACGAGCTTTGCGACCAACCTCCGCCATATAGGCTTTAACGTTCATGGGCTTCCAAAAGGGTCTAAACAATAAGAAAGGTTGCCCCATCACAGGGCACATAGTGGGATCATTATACAGAAAGCTGAGGCGGGATGTGAGGCACAATCACGTCTAAACCGAACTTGCGGAACAAGGCTATCCCGGCGGGCCAAGAGCCTCATCACAAACAGCCCTGCTAGAGCTCGGGAGAATGGCTGATTTCGAACACCGACGACCCCAGCAACCGCCCTTTAAAGGTGAGATCTACCCGATAGACACCATCGGTAAAGGCCTGCCGCGATGATCGCTCAAAACTCAGGAATTGCTCACCACGCGGCCGATTGATCGCCACATCGACCTGCGCCAGTTCCACCTGCCGATCGGCCTCAAACAAATGCGCCCGGACCACCCCGGCACCCGGGACAAAGTTTTCGTAAACAAAGCCGACGTGAAGTTCATCCTCGGCTGGCAAAAAGTGCTCTTGTGGCTGATCCACCCCCATCAGGGACTTGTGGCTCACCAGAACCCGCTCAATTTTGGGCCGAGAGGCCGCCAACACCGCCTCTTCATTTTGGGCTTTCAGCACGTGCAGGCGCTGGCTTGCAGGGAAGTACATCAGCCCCTGAGCAATTTCGGCGCGGGCGTTGTACAAGTCTTGCTGGCGAATACGCAACTCAACTCTATCGATCAGCTCATCCTCAATTCGACGAACACCCAGCCTGGCCTCCACATTGCCCGCGTCCAGATCCAGCACCTGGCGCAGGGAAAACAGTTCATTAGCCTGAAACGGCGTCAGAATATCGCCTAACTGGCGCTGATGACGGGCTTTCGCCAACAGTTGCGCCACCTGCAGGGGGCGAGCCTCTGCCTCCCCTTCGACGTCCTTTGTATCGACACTGCCCGATCCGGCTTCAACCACTGGGGATGCATCAAGCGCTTCGGCGACCGAAAGCCCTTTGGTAGCGGACTCTTCGACCTCGCTTTCCGCCAGCACCTCTTCGGCCTCGCCTTCTTCGGTGACCTCCTCGGCCATTTCTTCCGTCTGAAGAGCTGCCACGACTCGCTCCACATCCGCATCAAATGTCAGGCCGGAGGGATCAAAAACAGGCTCTGACTCTTCAACAGCAGGAAGAATATCCGCCAATGCATAATCAACTGTAGACTCCTCCTCACCCTCCACCTCATCAGCCAGCATTGCTTGCGCCAGCGCGGGAAACTTCTGCTCCAATGCCACGATGGGCTGCAGTCGCTCTTCTACCGGTAATTGCTGCTGAAAATACACGGCATAACCAATAGACGCCGCCAAGCCCACACCCACCCACCAGGGCCAGACGCTGTTGCGGGGGTTTTCCTCTCCCGAGGGCAGGTGATCATCGTAACGCCGATTGAAATGTGCCTGATTTGGCTGATAAACAGGCTCCGACTGATCGTCTTCAGCAATGACCAGACGCTTCACTGTGGGCACTGTCACCGCTATCGTCGGCGCGCTGTCGCTGCACACATCGCTGGCTTTTGATGACCCGCCATCCTTAAACAAACTGAACTCCAGACGCTCCAGTTCAGACTTGGGCAGCGCATCCAGCGCATCCACCAGCTCGCCACCGTTCTGATAACGATGTTCCGGGTTTTTCGCCAACACACAATCGAGCACCGACTGGAATACTGCCAGCTCCGCCGGTAACTTGGGTGCCGGCTCAGACACGTGCTGCACCCCCACCGCCACCGCGGAATCCGCATCAAACGGCACCCGCCCCACCAACAGCAGATACAGAACCACCCCCAGGCTGTAGAGGTCTGATCGTGGATCAACGCCCCAGCCACGTGCCTGCTCCGGACTCATATAGTGAGGCGTTCCCAGCGTCGTACCGGTTTGCGTCATACCAGCCAGACCACCGGAGGGGCGGGCAATGCCAAAATCCATCAGCACGGCGCGCCCATCCTCGGCGTGCAGCATAATGTTGTCGGGTTTGACGTCGCGATGCACATAGCCTTTGCGGCCGGCAAAATGCAGGGCTCGGGCAATGTCTTTAATCACGGCAAGACGTCGCGACAAAGGCAGGTTATATCGCGCCTGCTTCAGGTCGAGACCGGGAATGTATTCCATCGAGAGATAGTGGTGCTGGTCTTCAACACCGACGTCGTAAACCGTGACGATGTTGGGGTGCACCAAACGGCTGACAATGCGCGCCTCGCTGATAAAGCGCTCTGTGAAGGCGGAATCTTCCGCCAAGTCGGACGCGAGAACTTTAAGCGCCACTTCCCGCTCAAAGCTCTGCTGAATCGCCAGATAAACTTCTGCCATCCCCCCTTTCCCCAGGGGCCTGACGATTGAATATCCGGGTATCTTAATCATAGGAGCACAATCACGAACATACCATCAACGTTCTGCGTTGAAACGAAACTCACTGTTTCCGAAAAACTCTGATCTAATGTGCACTCATCCGTGACTTACAGCATAGAACGTTATGCCGCGAACCGGCTGCGGAGTCAACCGCTTAAGCTTGTACAGCCTCTACCAGCGATGCGTACGACGCCACTGCTGGTACCAGAGCCAAAAACCACTAAATGCCAGAAAGAGCAGGACAATGGCGGCCAAGTCGACCAACCAAACACCAGCACGCCCACCAATACGTCCACTGTGCAGATCCAGGATGACCCGCTCCCAGGACAACTGAACGCCCAGCTGCTCACTCAGCAACTGATCTCGCAAGCCCTTCGGTAACGGCTCTGAACGACTCCAACGAACTGGCCTGTCTTCTTTCTGTGGCAGCCAACGCACCTGCTCAAGATCCGCCAACAGGACCTCACCACGGTTTAAACAGACGTTACTGGCGCATTCACCAATAGCCGTTACTGGCACCGGCAATTCGTAGGTTTCGCCCAACCGTTCCAACACATCACCTTCAGCCGACAACAACAGCAACTCGTGGGAACACGCCGCCACCAGCCAGCGATCTGTCATCACACCGCCAACCAACCGCTCTCGACACTGGGTGACTTGTTGATCATCGAGGTAGACGTAACCCTGCTCATCACCGCTGAGCCAGTGATCGCCGATAGAATAACTGGAAAGTTCCGGCGCTTTCACACCGTAATGCTGTAACAGCCAGGCCTGTCGGACAGGGAGACTGCCCAAACCCAGGTCACTGGTGTGGTTTAAGAAAAAACCGGTTATTGAGACCACGACAACAATCAGCGCCGCCACAACGCCAAGGCGTCGATGCCAGCGCCAAAAGAAGGGACGCCAGGACAGCAGTCGGGATTTAGGGCGCCGAGGCCTGTTGTTTGATGTCTTCATGAACGGTTGATGGGCCTGGCCCCGCTGAAAAAGGCGTCAACTGGTGACAGAAAAGCGCCAGTGTAGCGATTTTCGTCATGGCCCGCACGGACAGAGTCGCACCAGTGATGCCATCAATGTGGCCATCCAGGCTGGGAGGCTGTTCATCGGTCAATTCCAATTGCTGAAATTGACGGGTAAAGAACGGGTGGCGAACTTCTCCGCCCCGGCTTTCACGGTATTCCATCACCACCACATCATCGATCTGCTCGCCGTCGACAATCACCCCAAAGGTGATGGGCATTTCCTTACCCACTTCCTCAAAAATCCAGACAGTGCGCTGTTCATGCCCCCAGTAGCGCACCCTGAGCGACCGAAAACTGCGCCCCAGAATATCCTCCATGACCTCGCGCTGTGGCTGGGTGACCCAGAGAGTTTGCCACTCTACAGCCTGATCGGGGAAAGCCTGCTGCCGTAACTCATCCAGAGAAACATAGCGTCCTTTTTGAGCGTGAGCATCCATCACCCAAAAACACCCCAGCAACGATAAACATCCCGCCCAGAAAGTCACAAGTTGTCGAATTTTCATGGCTTACTCATTCACAAGATCTTAAACGAAGCAGGGGCGCCGATGCGCCCCTGTGTCCTCAGGTGTTCCGATCAATAAAAAGACCAGCCCACACCCAGGTTGAGAGCGTCGCCATCGGTACCGCTACTCTCGCTGACAAAGTCGGTATAGTCAGCTTTCAGTACGACCGTCGGCGTCAGCCAATAGTTCAGACCGTATTCCCAAAGCTCGGTATCGTCGGAGCTGCTCAGGCCAGCCTCGTTATTGTACTCACTGTAACGAACAAAGAAGCCCAGCTTATCGGTGGCTTTGAACGACGGCTCAATGAACCAGCCATCCTGTTTGTCACGTCCGGTCAGCTCAAAGCCGTCACCGTCAACATCCCACTGAGCCCACAGAGCGCGTACGCCGAAAGGTCCAGTGTTATAAATAGCGTGAGCCTCGGTCAACCACGCAGACGCTTCGCTGGCGAGCCCCTGTGTAATATCTTGCTGATACTGAACCGTAGCCGCCAATTCCAGCCCCGGTACACCGGTGTACTTAACACGACCGGTATAGGCCAGATCTTCAGCAGTGGCTTTAGCCGATTTCTGACGACCATCGCGAATTTTGCCACCGTCGTCGGTCTTCAGACCGCTGTGCAACGCCAGGTTATAGCTCAGACCGGGCAGCAATTCACCCTTGGATTGAACACCGGTTTCCCACCAGGTGGTCGGAATGATGTTTTTCTCAACCAGATTGCGCTCAGTACCATAGAAGGTATCCGGCTCGTGGGTTTCGTTCAGGATACCCACAGGGATCAGGAACTGACCGATCTGGGCACTGTGATTGGCGGCGTAGTCCCACTCGATGTAGGCCTGTTCCAGCTCCACTTCACCTGGCTTGTCGTCACCTGACAGCCCGTGTTCAATTTCCAGCTCGGAGAAAAGGCGTACATTGTCGGTAAATTGATGCCCCATGAACAACACAAAACGGTGTGCATCCACCTTGTCATCGCCATCTTCAAAATGATTGAAGTGGTGCTCACCGTAGCCGCCGATCTTGGTTTTTTCTACCCAACCGGCAACTGTATTGATGGTTTCATTCGTCACAACACCTTGCTCAACGGCATCGGCGGTAGCCGCCACTTTGACTTCCGTCTGCTGCAGCTTGGTGTCGGTCTGATTTAACTGAGACTTCAGGTTTTTAATTTCTGCCTGTTGCTCCTGGATGATTTGCCACATTTCTTCCAGAGACGGTGTCTTTTCTGCCGCCTGGGCACCTACAGCCACCAAACTAATGGCTGTCGCCAATAACGATCGTTTCAGCATTCCCCTCTTCTCCTTACTCTTTGTTTTTATTCACAGTGCCTTTATACACAGCGTTTTAATTCACGGTGCTGTGTGTTTTGTATCGTTTGAACCCGCTTTTCACTCACCTCCCAACAGGTGAGACTGTGAAAAGCGACGCGAACCTTAAACGAACTGATAAAAATTATCAATTACATAAGCGAAAGATACCTATTAGTAACTTTTGCTCAGGCATAAAAAAACCCGCCACTGGCGGGTTTTCGTGCTCGAAAAAAGCTCTCTAAAAGTGGGCGGCTTACTCCGCTGCGGGAGAGGCTGCGTCGATCAACGTTTTCAGCTCACCGCTTTCGTGCATTTCGGTGATGATGTCACAGCCGCCAACCAGCTCGCCTTTGACCCACAATTGCGGGAAGGTCGGCCAGTTTGCGTATTTTGGCAGATTGGTGCGGATATCCGGGTTAGACAATACATCCACGTAGGCAAAACGCTGACCACATTCCATCACTGCCTGAGAAGTGCGCATGGAAAAACCACACTGCGGCGCATTGGGGGAGCCTTTCATATAAAGGATCACGTCGTTTTCTTCGATTTGTTGCTTGATGGTATCCATGATATCCATAGAAAGTACTACCTCGGCTGTCGTATGTGGTTCAAAAAATGTTGTCTGCAGTTCTAAAACTGTCGTATAGGGTCTAAATCGGCCACCCTTGGAGGGCCTCTTCGATTAAGCCGACACCTAAAACCCAGTGTCGCACTCAAGTATTGCGCTATTCTACCGCACTCTCCCCCTGACCGTCATCCATCCCGCCTAAAGCCCATCCTCCAGGCCCACCCCCAAAGCCCATCCATAGCGGCCGCTCAGGCATTGCCAACCCCGGTGATTGCTTATAGTATTTCCCTCTTACCTCAGGCAGCCAACGCTGCCTGTTTTTATTTCGGGATCACAAACATTTCACAGGGTCCCGAATCACAGCCTATGTTGAGCCCATTACAGGCATTGAGGAGTAGTACCATGGCCACCACAGCCCTGATGAATACCTACGGCGAGCGCAAGCTCACCCTGGTGAAAGGAGACGGAGTCTATCTGTGGGATGATCAGGGCCGACGCTACCTCGACGCGTTGAGCGGCATTGCCGTTTGCGGACTGGGTCACAGTCATCCGGGTGTCACCGCCGCCATCAGTGAGCAGGCCGGCACGCTGATGCACGTATCCAACCTGTACAACAACGAGCCGTCACAGCGTTTGGCAGACTTGCTGCGCGCCGAGACAGGCATGGAGAATATGTTTTTCTCCAATTCCGGCGCCGAAGCCAATGAAGCCGCCATCAAAATTGCCCGCAAGTTCGGTAATGATCAGGGCATCCAAAACCCGACGATCATTACCATGAACAGCAGTTTTCACGGCCGCACCATGGCCACATTGAGCGCAACCGGCAACCCTAAGGTAAAGGAAGGCTTCACTCCGCTGCTGGATGGTTTTATTCATGTGGATTACGACAACATGGATGCCCTCCGGGCGATCGATAACCCCGACGTGGTCGCTATTCTGGTTGAACCGGTTCAAGGCGAAGGCGGCGTTAAGGTTCCGGCGGACGATTACCTGACCCAGCTGCGCGAAGTCTGTGATCAACGCGGCTGGTTACTGATGCTCGACGAAATCCAGACCGGCAATGGCCGTACCGGTGAGCTGTATGCTTTTCAGCACACAAGCATCATGCCGGACGTCATTACCACCGCCAAAGGACTGGGCAATGGTCTGCCCATCGGCGCCTGTATGGCACACGGTAAAGCCGCGCAAGTCCTGCAACCGGGCAATCACGGTTCAACTTACGGCGGCAACCCGCTGGTGTGTCAGGGTGCCTATACCGTCATCCGCACCCTGCTGGACGACAAGCTGATCGCCAACGCCAAAACCATCGGCACCTATTTGCTGGACGGTTTTAACCGCGAACTGGAAGGTGAAGCCAAAGTGCAGAACATTCGCGGCAAAGGCCTGATGATTGGCATTGAGTTGACACAGCCCTGCGCTGATCTGGTGGGCGCTGCGGCCGAGGCCGGATTGCTGCTCAACGTCACAGCGGGCAACACCATACGTCTGCTGCCACCACTGATCACGACTGAGGCCGAGGCCGATCAAATCATCTCGATCGTCAGCCAACTGATACGCAATCTTAACGATTGATACATTTTTTAATTTAAGAGGGATCCAGCATGTCAGTCAGACATTTTTTGACATTGCGCGACCTAACCCCCGAAGAGCTGATGCAAATCATCCACCGGGCCATCGAAATGAAAGCCCTGCACACCCAGGGCGGCACCGGCGAGCCATTTAAAAACAAAGTGCTGGCCATGATTTTCGAAAAATCATCCACCCGCACCCGCGTGTCGTTTGAAGCAGGCATGGCGCAATTGGGTGGCTCTGCCCTGTTTCTATCGCCTCGCGATACCCAGCTGGGCCGTGGCGAACCCATTGAAGATTCCGCTCGCGTGCTGTCACGCATGGTGGATATGGTCATGATCCGCACTTTCGAGCACGACAAAATTGAGCGTTTCGCACAATACTCACGGGTGCCGGTGATCAACGCCCTGACCGATGATTATCACCCCTGCCAACTGCTGGCAGACATTCAGACCTACGTTGAGCAGCGCGGCAACCCGCAAGGCAAAACCGTGGCCTGGGTCGGCGACGGCAACAACATGTGTCACTCTTACATCAACGCGGCGGCCATGTGCGATTTCAAACTGAACATCGCCTGTCCGGAAGGTTTTGACCCCGACCCGAAACTGGTGGCAGAACACGCCGACCGCATCATGATCACCCGCGATCCCAAAGAGGCCGTCAAAGACGCCGACTGGGTGGCAACAGATGTGTGGGCCTCAATGGGCCAAGAGGAAGAACAAAAAGAACGCGAAGCGCAATTTGCCGGCTATCAAGTCAACCATGAAATGATGGCGCTGGCGCACGACGACGCGATCTTTATGCACTGCCTGCCGGCCCATCGCGGCGAAGAAGTCAGCGCCGAGCTGCTCGAAGACGAAGCCGTTTCGGTGGTCTGGGACGAGGCAGAAAACCGCTTGCACGCTCAGAAAGCCCTGATGGAATTTCTGCTGCAAAGCTGCTGATCCCTGGCGAGTCACTTCGCAACAAAAAAACGCCCCGTGGAAAGTTCTTTCCATGGGGCGTTTTTGGTTTCAGGGTACTGGGATCGCACCCGCATCGGGCTTACGCGGATCCGCTGCGCCCAGGAACACACCCCGCCGTGAAACCACAGACTGAGCGCTGCCCATGGTCGACACCTGGCGAACCTTGTATCCCTGCTGTTTCAAGATGGCCTTGGTATCCGGACTGAAGCCTGGCTCCATAAACAACATGTCCGGCTGCCACTGGTGGTGAAATCTCGGTGCGCTCACCGCTTCGGCCACATTCATCTCGAAATCGATCATGTTGATGATGGTTTCCAGAACCGTGGTAATAATACGACTGCCCCCCGGACTGCCCGTCACCAGATACGGTTGCCCGTCTTTAAAGACCAGTGTTGGGGTCATGGAGCTGAGCGGACGCTTGCCCGGCTCAATTTTATTGGCCTCCGCACCGATCAAGCCGTAGGCGTTGGGCACTCCCGGCTTTGCCGAAAAGTCATCCATCTCATTGTTCAGCAAAATACCGGTGCCCGGCACGGTAATACCTGAACCAAAAGAGAAATTCAGCGTATAGGTGTTCGCCACCGCATTGCCGTCGGCGTCCATGATGGAATAGTGGGTGGTGTTATGGCTTTCACTCGCCAACGCCGCCCCCGGCAGGATGTCACTGGAAGGTCGCACCTGGTCAGGCGCAATCTGATCCGCCAGCTTGCGAGCGTAGTCCTTGTCCGTCAGCTTCGCGACCGGCACCGTGACATAGTCCGGGTCCCCCAGATATTTACTGCGATCGGCATAGGCGTACTTCATGGATTCAGTCATATGATGGATAGCCGCCGCACTGCCGGCGCCGTAATCCGCCATGGGGAAATTTTCCAGGATATTCAGCATCTGCACCACATGCACACCGCCGGAGCTGGGCGGCGGCATGGAGGCAATCTGATAACCGCGGTAGCTGCCTGTGACCGGTTCACGCTCAACCACACGATAATTTTCCAGATCCTGATGAGAAATCAGGCCTCCGTTAGCGGACATTTCGGCAACAATCTTGTCTGCAATTTTGCCTGTGTAAAAAGCGTCGGCACCGTGCAACAAAATCTGCTTGAGGGACCAGGCCAAATCCGGCTGACGCAGCACTTCCCCGGCCTTATAGCCTGAACCATCCGGCTTGTAATACGCCTTTAAAGACGCTGGGTTGCGCTGTAAATGCGAAGAGCCCGCCAGCTTTTCCGCCAGATCGTGCGTTACCACAAATCCCTGCTCCGCCTGACGAATAGCGGGAGTGAGTACCTGTTTGAGCGACAGGCGCCCGTATTCAGCCTGAGCATGGATCAGACCCGCGACCGTTCCGGGGACCCCCGCCGAGAGCAGACTGAAGCGGGATTTCTTCGGATCCACCTCGCCATCAGCATCCAGAAACATATCCCGGGTTGCTCCCGAGGGCGCCATCTCTCGATAATCCAGCGCAATGGTTTTCTTCTGCTCCGCCAGATAGATCATCATAAATCCACCGCCCCCCAGATTGCCCGCTCGTGGTAGCACCACCGCCAGCGAAAAACCCACCGCGACAGCCGCGTCAATGGCATTGCCTCCGGCAGCAATGATCTCGGCTCCAACCTGACTGGCAAGTTTGTGCTGTGTCGCCACCATACCGCGCTCACCAATCACCGGGTGATGAATACTGTTATAGCGAATGATCGGCTCCACTTCGGCCGCCATGGTCGATAACGACACCGTAAAACTCAGGGCGGCAATACAACATGCTCGCAGCGTGGTGATGAAACAAAAACTGGCCAACCTCGACCGCATGGAAAGCAACATAGACAAGACTCTTATCTGGCTTTGTGAAAGGATTAGTGTAGACGCTGTGCCGAGTGCACATTATCACTACTCGACAGCAACACACGACAAGGGGGTCACTGACGATCCGCAAACAGCTATGATAACCTGTGATTCACCACAGTTTACAGGTCACCACTTTGTCCAGAATCTCGTTTTTGTCCAGAATCTTGTTCTTGCCCAGACCACTCAGCCGGTCGATACGCCACCTTACCCTGCCCGTGCTTTCCCTTCTGCTGACCGCCTGTGAGCCACCCCCAGAAAAAAGCGGACTGGAAGCGGTCTACGACGGCGCGCGCTATCAGGTACGACTGCAGCAACAGCGCATTAGTGTGTTCGACCATCAGCTGCAAGAGACCATATTTTCATCCCCCGTCAGCTCATTGATCAGCGCCCATCAGACCGACTTGAGCGCTCCGGATGAAACCTCGGTGGACAAAGATCAGCTGGACAATTTGCCTCTGACAGAAACACGCCACAGCTGCACCCAGGCCGTGGTGGACAAAATCGAACCCACTCGCCAGTTTTTGCTGATGGCAGGGCACTTTACCTCCCCTGAATGCTCAGCCCGTTTCAGCCTCAACTTTGTACTCGAAGAAGATCAGGTCGTGGTGACCATGGCCACCACCGACGAAAACTACAACCACTTAACACTGGGGTTCGACGCGCCTTTGCAAGAGAGCATTCTGGGGTTTGGCTCTCAAGCCAGCCTGCTGGATTTCAAAGGTCAGGACGTGCCCGTCTGGGCCCGCCAGCAGGGAATCGGACGCGGCGAGCAACCGATCTCAACCCTGATCAACGAACAAGCTCACGGCGCAGCCGGCACCGCTCTTTCCAGTGAATTGATACTGCCCTATTTCCTCAGCAGCGCACATTACAGCGTTTTTTTAGACAATACCGACTACAGCCGTTTTGATTTTCGTCAGCGCCACAGCACATACATTCACGGCTACAGCAACCTGCTCAAAGTCCGCCTGACCAGCTGCGAGCAGCTGCTGGAATGCATCAATCACTACACGAGGTTCAGTGGCCGCATGACGCCCTTGCCGGACTGGACACAGCAGGGCGCGATCGTCAGTCTTCAAGGTGGCGACGAGGACGTCATGGCTCGCTATCAACAACTGAAAGGCCATCAAGTTCCCGTTGCCGCCGTGTGGCTAAAAGACTGGCAGCAAGTGAATGCAGAGGGTGATGCACACTACCCGGATTGGAAAAATCTGCACAAGGTCCTGAAAAAAGACGATGTGCGATTGCTGGGCACTGTTGCTCCTACTTTGGCCAGCCCTACTCTAGCCACTCCTAACCTAGCTACCTCCAAACCAGCCACCCCCACTCAAACTGCACAAGCAACACTGGAAACCGCCAGTCCGATGTATCAGGAAGCACTCAACAAAGGGTATCTGGTCAAACGAGCTAACGGTGAGACTTATCCTCTGCAACCTGCGCCCTTTTCGGCTGCGGCAGCAACCCCCCAAACAACCTTCGGGCTGGTGGATCTCACCAATCCAGACGCGTTCAACTGGCTAAAAAAAATCATCAAGAAGCAGGTTAAGGCTCATCAACTGTCCGGCTGGCATGCCGACATCAGCCAGCCGCTGCCAGTGGATATTGCGCTTTATGACAACCACTCCCCCATGGCTTTCCACAACGTGTATGCGCAGGAATGGGCACGCCTGAATCACGAGGTGATCCGTGAGCTGAACATGGATGATGAGGCGCTGTTGTGGATGGACTCAGGCTTTACCCACAGCCCTGCTCTGGTTACCGCCTTTTCTGCCGGAGAACAAAACACCAGCTGGGACGCCCACGATGGATTGCAAAGTGCCGTTATGGCGCTGCTGAACGGCGGCATCAGCGGACACTCCATCAATCATACGGACACCGGCGGAGCGACGTCATTACAGCAAGCAATTCCCAACCTGTCACACTGGTTGCTGCCGAAAGATCTCACCCTCACAGAAGGTGGCGCCGACACCCCAAACAGCTCCAGCTTTGCCCTGCACCGCGCCCCCGAACTGCTGCAGCGCTGGGTAGAACTCAGTGCATTTACCGGATTGCTGAGAACAGATGAAGGCTTAACCCCGGCCATCAACGCTCAAGTCTACGATACCCCTGAAATGCGCGAACACTTCGCTCACAACAGCCGACTGTTTCAGGCGCTGGCGGCCTACCGTCAGGTACTCATGGAAGAAGCCGCCGAACAAGGCTGGCCGCTGGTACGCCACCCACTTCTGCACTTCCCCAATGAGCACTATTTCGCCAACATGCCCAACACGGATCTTCAGTTTATGCTGGGCGATAGCCTGATGGTCGCTCCCATGCTGACCCCGGTTCAACAGAGACAACGGCGTCAGGTGTTTTTACCCAAGGGAGAATGGATTGAAGTCAGTACCGGAAAGACGATTGTCGCCGGCAAGAAAGGTAAAATGCTGCATCGGAACCCGCCCGCCAATCAGGCTATTGCCTATCTTCGCAACAATGAGCGCAGCCGCGAGCTGATTCTTCCCGCCTTGCAGCAAGCGGGATTTGCTCCCGCGACTGCGACAGCTACGACACAACAGTCACCAAATGAAGAACCAGGGAGCTAGCCAGCGGACGACTCACTAACGGGCGCTGACTGCTGATTGTCACGCGGCGCACCCAACGGCTTCACCAACAGAATCAGGCGCGGCAACAGGGTCAGTGCCGCCAGAATAGCGGCCAGCATGGCAAAGCTGGTCAATAAGCCAAAATAGATCGTGGGGATAAAATTGGACAATCCCATCACCGAAAAGCCTGTCACAATAATCACCGAGGTGTAGAACATCGCCCGACCGATAGACGCGTGTGACCGGTGCATAGCCGCCACGTAATCGCCATCGATCGCAAATTCTTCTTTAAACCGGTGGATGTAATGAATGGTATCGTCCACACCGATCCCCACGGTAATCGCCGCCACGGTAATGGTCATCATGTCCAGTGGAATACCCGCAAGCCCCATCCCGCCCAATACAACAGAAGCCGCCAACAAGTTCGGAATAATCGCCAGTGTTGCCAACAACAATGAACGGAACAACACCATAAACATCAGCATAATGCCGACAAACACCGCACCCAGCGTCACAATCTGCGAACTGTAGAGGCTTTGCAGCATGTTGTTATAGAGCACCATCAAGCCGGATAAGTGCACGTTTTCTGGAGCAAAACCCAGTTCATGGGTAATATGATGACGCACTTTTTTCAGCAGCTCGCTGCGGCTCAGCTCAGGATAAGTTTCCATCACTCGAAGCGTAATGCGGGTCTGATTGATATCTTCTGCCAGATAGGGTTCGATCAGAATATCACTGATATCCTGTGGTAATGATTGCTGCAGTAAAGCCAGCTCAAAATCATTCAGGGCCGAACCATTAACATCATTGGCAACCTGATAGGCCGTAGCCAGAGACTGAACTTTCCCCACCTCCGGCAGAGACTCCAGGTAGTCGTGAACACTCTTGATTTCTTCCAGCCCGGCAACCGTAAACCAGTGATTGTTCGCTCTGGCGGACGCCTCGTTTTGCTCTGAAAAAGGATCCACTTCGGCAAACGGATCATCGCTTTCAGGCATGGCAAAAGGATCGGAATTTTCAGACCCGACCTCGGCAAATGGATCATCTTCGCCACCAAAACTCAGAGAAGTCTCATCTGCTTTCGGCGCATCCAGTACGACATCCAGGGTAATGGTACCGCCCAGGTTTTTATCGATAACGGACATACCCTTGTAGATTTCTGTGCTCTTGTGGAAGTAATCGATAAACCGGTTTTCCACTTCCAGGCGACTAACTCCGTAACCACTGACCACTGCCAGCACCACGCTCAACCATAAAACAGTGCCACTGTAGCGCTCGGTAAATCGGGAAAAAACCAGGGTAAAAGCGCCTTTTCCCCGCGCGGCGTCTCTGGCTTTTCCCTTGGGTTCGCCTTTCGGCAGGATCATCAACCCCGCCGGGATGACCACAAACGACAAGATGAGCGAGACCGCCAGCCCCACCGTCATCATCCAGCCGAAATCGATCACCGGACGAATGTTGCTCACCACCAGCGAGATGAACGCCACCATGGTGGTCAGTGTTGCGTAAAGACAGGGGCGGGCCATAAAAACAACCGTTTCCATCACCAGCTCTGCCTGGGGAGTATCCGGTTCTTCGGCGTGGTATTCGCGATAACGCACCAGCAGGTGGATGGTAATCGCCAGAGAGATAATCAATTGCAATGCGACGAAGTTTGATGAGATGACCGTCAAGCGCCAGTCAATCCAACTGAGAAAGCCCAACATCATCACGACCGCGGCTGCAGCACTCAACAAGGGCAAAATCACAAACCGCTTTTGACGGAAAATGACCGCCATCACCACGATCATCAGCAACAACACGCCCACCCCAAAGGTTTTCAGGTCACTGCGGATGAAGTCGATCATATCGGCGGTAATCATCGTGGCACCGCCCACAAAGATCTCGGCTCGATCTTGATAGCCTGCAACAATCTGGCGCACTTGCTCTACACGCTGATGATCTTCTGCCGTTACCTGAGTACGGTATTCGCGAAACTCCTGAGTCACCTGTTCCAGTTCAGCTTCTTCCGCTGGACTCAAACCCTCACGATCGCGTTTGAGGCGCAGGGTGTCGCGATGACGAACCATTTCAATATAACGGTTGTTAACGGCCAGACTCAGCATAATGGCGGTCGTTTGACCATCCGGGCCGAGTAGCATGTCCTTGTATATCGGGCTGGTCAGATACTCTTGCTTGGCAGCTTGCTTGTCGACACCGGGTGTTAACAGCGTGCGAGGCTCGCTGATATCTCCCAGAGACACCTTGGGGCTGTACAGCAAGGGCGCATCCAGCATAGACAGGGTGCTGACAACACCCGGCACCTGGGACAGCTCTGCAGATAGCTCCTGCATTAACTGTATAGATGAGTCAGAAAACAGGTCTTGCTGAGGACGAAATGTGACGATCAGAAAATCACCGCTCTGGTAGCGCTGATTCATTTTCCGAAAGTAATCCAGATCCGCGTCATGCTCCAACGTCAGAGAATCGGATGAAGCATCCAGTTTAAAATTCGGTAACCCGCATGCCATACCGACAGTCAGCAAACAAACCAACAACAACGCTAACTTGGGGCGCTCAATGACGATTGAGCGGTACAAACTGACCAGTTTCTGAAACATATTTTCGCCTTGAATCGATCTTGAGCCGTCATCCTGACAGCCCCGCATAAAACCTGCGTATTATGAGTAAATCCCTCGCAAAAGGGAAACCGTGAAGACCTTCAAATACTTGAGTTGCTGAAACAATTTCTGTCGATTTGAGCTAATTGGCCCAAGTCCGTTCAGTTTTTGTACAGCACCACCTCTCGCAAGAAACCCCTCTCAGCCTGCGGTCTTGAGCCAAACTGGTGAGGGAAGTCAGTTTGTTTGTATAATGAACCGATTGGCGGCCATTTCTGGCGCTGGAATTCAATGTCACATGGACGACACATGAACGACACAGGCTTGGCTCACGGCCATTCAACCTGTTCGTTTCTGCCTTACTTCATTTAGGCGCTCGTAGACTTGCTATGCTGAAAATTCATTTTAAAGACCAGCGGCAACCGCCTATCTGGGTCATCGAAAAGCGCTATACCATTGGTACTGCCGGGGACAACCATCTCTGTGTCGATGATGACAGCCTCGATGCACTCCACGCGCGCTTATTGACCGTCAAGAACAGCCTCTACCTAAAAGACAACAACAGTCATCAAGGCTGTTACGTCAACGGACAACGCATCACAGAGAAAGAACTCCTGCCCGGAGATACTATTCGTCTGGGCAATGTTGAATTCGACATTCTTGACCCTCACGAAGGCAGCCATTCCTACACCTCTGACAGCGATTCTGATCACAAAGCCCCATATCACAACGACCCTGATCAAAGTGCCTCCGAAGACCGGCGCTGGCTATTGATTGCCGATAGCGGCACGCTCTTTGGACAGGAATTCCCGATCAGGTCTCAGAGCTGTACGATAGGTCGCGGTAGTGATTGTGACATTAGCATCCCCGCGTCCCAGCTCGCACGCCAGCACGCCGAGTTCACTCTTCAGGAAAATCAGTTGTGGATTCGTGATCTGGGTTCCAGCAGCGGAGTCTATCTCAACGATGAACGCGTCCAGG
This sequence comes from Pseudomaricurvus sp., assembly GCF_965662505.1. Classification (NCBI taxonomy): domain Bacteria; kingdom Pseudomonadati; phylum Pseudomonadota; class Gammaproteobacteria; order Cellvibrionales; family Cellvibrionaceae; genus Pseudomaricurvus; species Pseudomaricurvus sp. The sequence continues at coordinate 56,406 of NZ_CBFIHX010000008.1, forward strand.
AAGGAATCATTCAGTCGGGCGACAAGATCCGGCTGGATGTGTACCGTTTTCAGGCAATCGGTCCGGACACCGGAGAAAGAAAACGCCGAACACCTCCCTCTCCGCAACGGGTTGAAAAAAAGCCCATTGATACCAGTGCCAAACAATGGATAACCAAACCCACCTCACCTGGCAACCGTATTGAACCTGAATCCCGTGGGCGTAATCCGGTCCCTTGGCTGTTGACTCTGCTGCTGTGCGGCGCACTCGCCGGCATGCTCATTTACCTGCTTCGCTCATTTACCGCCTAGTACGTTGAGCAATGTAAGTCGAGCACTGCAATTCGACCAGCGTAAACCGGCCAACGAACGTGTCGGCTACTCGTTCAA
>NZ_CBFIHX010000009.1:0-56206 GCF_965662505.1 Pseudomaricurvus sp.
AGAGCGTTCAAGTACTGAAAGGGCCGCAAGGGACACTGTTTGGTCGTAACAGTACTGGTGGTGCATTGTTAATGACGCCTACCCGCCCGGGGGATGCCCTTGGTGGTTATGTTGAGGCGAAAATAGGCGACTATAATCTGACAAGCATTGAAGGAGCCATTGATGTCCCTCTCACCGATGAGTTGGCAATCCGTCTTGTCGGACGGAAAGTAGATCGCGATGGTTATCAAAAGAATATTGCTGATAATGTGCTGAATGGCGAGAGGGCTCGCGGAGAAGATTCAGAAGGGCTTCGATTGAGTGTGAGTTATCAAGGCGATAGTCTGAGTAACTTAACCGTGCTGTCCTATGATAAGAATGAAATGAATTCGCCGGTTCCTCAAATTAGAGCATTGAATACATCAACTCAGGGTGGAAGCACTATTAATACATTCTTCCCTGAATATGTTGGTGCTCTTCAGGAAAATGTGGATCGTGATGATCCCTGGAGATTTAAATCCGACATCCGTGCTAAAGATTCAATTGAAAACACCTTTGCTTCAAATACTTTTGAATTTGAGATTACGGATGGCCTGTCTATTAAAAATATTCTGGGTTATCGAAAATTAAAAGCCTCAACAGGAAATGATGCGGATGGCACAGCATTACCCGTTGCTGGTAGCGTGGTGTCCACTTATGATCCTACTCAGACTGATTATGTGGATAATGGCTATGGGTTGGGTATCACCGGCGCAGATTTGAATCCGGTTGAGGCTGACCCGACTATTTCAGAGCAATACACTGCTGAGTTGCAGCTGCTGGGCAATTCTTTCGACGAGCGTTTAGATTGGATTGTGGGCGCTTACTGGTCAAAGATGGAGGGTACTGCTAGCCAGGAGTTGCAACAAATTGGCGCACGTCTTGATTTTCCGGGTTTTGCCTGGCCGGGCGTATACGAAACCACTGCAACTTCAGCATTGAATACGGGTTATGCGGTCTTTGGTGAGGCAACTTATCACTTTTCAGATGCGTGGTCTTTGACGGCTGGATTACGTCAAAGCTGGGATGAGCGAGAGTTGACCGTTCGTAAATTTGCCAGTGCACCATTTGGTGGCTATCCGGATAATTTACCCTGCGCAGTGACTGGACCTGGTGGAGCCGTGTTGACCGAGTGTGCTCGTACAGTCAGTGAAGAGTTTGATAAACCAACAGGCCGAATTTCCGTTAACTATATGCCTAGTGATGGAACGCTTGTGTACGGTAGTATTTCGACGGGCTATAAAGCGGGCGGTTTCAATTCCCGTGGTGTTGATGACGCGACACTCGAGCCGTTTGAGCCAGAAACTGTAACCACTTATGAGTTGGGCAGTAAAATCGACTGGAATATTGGGGGCGCACCCGTACGTACTAACCTGGCGGTCTATCTGCAGGACTACGAGGATATCCAGCAAACCAAGCCTATTGATGTGAACGGCACCTTGGCAACACAAACCGTGAATGCAGCCAAGGCCCAAATTAAAGGGTTTGAAGCTGACATCACTGTGTTACCGACAGATAGTTTGTCTTTGAGTTTTTCATATTCGTATGTGGATGCAGGGTATGATGAGAATGTAGCCAGCGTCCCAAATGGTAGTGGCGGTCTTTACGAATTTGATACATCAGATAATGATTTTGTCTACATTCCTGAACAGTCCCTGACTGCCTCGGCAACTTATACTTTCCCAATGGATGGTGATTTGGGTGAGATGTCGCTGACGGCCAGCTACTACTGGCAAGATGACATGACAACTCATGCTTTGGCGGGTGACTTTAGTCAATTCCAGAGTGGTGCTATTGCTCCGGCGGCGCGCTGGACCGATGAAAACGTTGCCTTGGCAGAAAGCGTTTCTCAAGTGGATTCCTACGGTGTCTGGAACCTGCGTTACGATTGGCGCAACATTATGGGCTCGAACTTTGACTTTGCGGCCTACATGAACAATGTTTCTGACGAACAATATGTGCTGGGTGGATTGAATGTGATCGATGTGTTCTACACCGGTTATACCTACGGTGCTCCACGTACCTTCGGTGCCTCAGTGCGTTATCAGTTCTGATCGTTAAGTAATGTTCATTCCCCTGCGGGAGAACAACTTTGTTGTTCCGCAGGGGCTTTATAGAAAACCTGGTAAGATAAAAACCTGATAGGCGGCCTGGCTGTTTTTTTTGGGTTTACCCCTATTTTTCTTCGCGAGCCGAATCCTAGTCGCGCTCTCCTTTGTCTATTGCCTTCACTGCAGGGCTAGATCATTTAGTTATACCCGCCTCAATAATATCTTCAAAACTACTGGATGCCCTACCCATTGTTTCTCATTTGAGATGCATGAATTGTCTCGTTGTGTAATGCAGATTGACCCAATTTTAAATAGACAGTACTGTTGACTATATATACATAATCCGAATAAATAGTGTTCTAATAATTTAGTTTTTGTCTATTAACTTTTTAAAACTCATGGCGATAACAAGCCATCAAATAGCCGATAAGAGCTCTGAGTTTTCTTAGGTACGAGGTTTCCTGTTTGATTTGTGGGTTTCATAAGATGTAACTCATCAGGTTGTGATAGCTGACACCCGCAATAAGACACCAATAAGAGAGAGAGTCATAATGAAAAGTGAAAAGTATCAAACCGAAAGTCTGAAGAAGTCTTCCAATAAGCCCTTACAGTTTGCGAGCCTGGCTTTGGCCATTGCGTCTGCCAACTGTATTCCTGGCGCTGTAGCTCAGGAGCAGGGACAAGGATTTGGTTTCCTGGAAGAGATTGTTGTAACCGCTCGTCGTCGTGAAGAAAGTCTGCAGGATATTCCTGTCGCCGTGACCGCGATGGATTCCGAGGCTTTGCGTTCTCAGGGTGTTGGAGAGTTGAGTGATCTGGGTACTCAGGTTCCGTCTTTGCGTATCTCCAATGCGGGGGCGTCAACCAATGACCCTATTATTTCTCTGCGCGGTCAGCGCCCTACGACTGCGGGTCTGAATCAGGAAGCTGCAGTTCCCATGTATTTTGGCGATGTAGTGATGACCCCGTCTCAGGGTAGCAACCTGGCGATGTACGATCTGCAAAGTGTGCAGGTATTGAAAGGGCCACAGGGAACTCTGTTTGGTCGTAACAGTACCGGTGGTGCCATTTTGGTTCAGCCTAAAACCCCCGGTGTTGATATGGGTGGCTATCTGGAAGCTACCGTGGGTGATTACAACAAGCGAGGCGTGGAAGGTGCTGTTGATTTGCCCGTAAGTGATGTCCTGCAATTCCGTTTGGCGGGTCGTATGATCGATCGTGACGGTTATCAGGAAAACGTTGCTGATAATGCCTTGCATGGTGACGATTATTGGGATGAGCATTCACGCAGCTTGCGTTTAAGCACCAATCTGGAGATCTCGGAAAACCTGAGCAACCTTTTGGTGTTGTCTTACGACAGAAACGAAATGATGGCTCGGATTCCCTCTCCGATTGTGTACAACAACGAGACTGGCCTAGGTGGTCTGATTGGTTCCATATACGGTGCTGGAGATATTCAGGATGCGGTGGCTGCGGCTAATGCGCGTGATGAGTTTGACATTGCTACCGATATGCGTGCGAAAGAGATGGTTGAGAACCAGTTTGCCGCCAACACAACTGAGTTCCACATTAATGATAACCTGACTGTGAAGAACATTTTTGGTTATCGCAAAATGAAGCTGGTCACCTCGGCTGACATCGATGGCACTGCGTTCCCTCTGTTTGGTGCGAGGACTTCGCCTACCGACAGTGTCACTTATGACCCAAGCACCACAAAGAGAACCTCCGAGCAATTCAGTAATGAGTTTCAGTTGCTGGGTAGCTACGATCAGGTGGATTGGATTGTCGGTGGTTATTGGTACGAAATGTCCGCCACTGCTGAAGATTATTCACAGGTCTTCGGTGTTAACCCGGCAAATCCGACAATCTGGATGCCACAGCGTACCCCTAACGGCGACGTAAAAAATGAAGCGTTGGGCTTGTTTGCTGAAGGGACTTACACGTTTAATGAAACTTGGTCGACGACCGTGGGTATTCGTCAAAGTTGGGATGAGCGTTCTGTAACTGCGCGGAATTATACTTCCAGTGTTGGTGGTGCTCCTACTGGCGCCAATAACTTGCCAGTGTGTGCCATGACCGATGTAGACGGCAACCAGTTGCCTGCTAACGCTTGTGAACGTGAAGAGAGCGCTGACTTTGACAGCCCTACCTGGAGGGCGTCACTTAACTACACGCCACGTGATGGTCTGTTGATGTACGGTAGTGTCTCCACGGGTTATCGTGCGGGTGGTATCGATTTGCGCGGCACCGATAACGTATCGTTAACGCCGTTCGATGAAGAAACTGTTATTACTTATGAGTTTGGTCATAAGGCTGACTGGGAGTTGGGTTCTGGTTCCTTGCGTACCAACCTGGCGGTTTATTTGCAGGAATACACAGATATCCAGAAGACCGAGTCCGCCCTGAAGGGGGGTACGTTCGGTACGCAAACGGCCAATGCGGCTGAGGCCGAAATTAAGGGTCTGGAGCTGGAAGCAACTTACTTCCCGACCGCTAATCTGTCCTTTAACCTGTCGTATTCCTATGTAGATGCGGAGTATAAAGAGTGGGATAAGGCAGTTCAGACTTCTACCGGTCTCGCTACTGTTGATTATTCAGATGCTAAGTTTACCTATATTCCTGAGAACTCTCTGACGGCGTCGGCAAAGTATACCTTGCCACTGGATGTCAGTCTGGGTGAAGTGACCATCATGACCAGTGTTTACTGGCAGGATGAGATGGATACTGTAGCGGATGCGTTCAATTATGCGTCTAAAGGTTGGAGTGCGGGGACCTATCAGAAAGCTATGGGCGCCAGCACTGCTGATGACTACGCTGTTTGGAATTTGCGTCTGGACTGGTTCAACGTGATGGGCTCTAACTTTGATGCTGCGGCTTATGTAAATAATGCTACGGATGAAGCTTATGTTGTCGGTGGTCTGAACGTGCTGGATTCTTTGGGTTGGGCTTCTGCCACTTACGGAGCTCCCCGTACCATTGGTGCATCTCTGCGCTATCAGTTCTAAGTTCGAAGTGTGAGTCGTCAGATCGGGTATTCTCCGGTCTGACGGCGCCTTCTCTCCATTTCATGATTTGGGCGACAGTGGGTTACCACTGTCGCCTTTTTTTGTTTGTAGGATTTGCGCTTTAACTGTGCGCGAGAGCCCGGATTATCGCCTATACATATAAACAACACTGTCGTACAATAAGTGAAAGATGTGTAAATTTTGATGCCATTTTGTTGGTTGCTTTTGTGAGTCGGTATGGGCATCCGCCAGCGATGCAAAGGTATAGCACAAATCGCATAAACAGTTGTGGTGATAAGGAGAATAAGATGTCCGAAGCGTTCATTATTGATTCTGTAAGAACCCCCCGAGGCACGGGCAAAGTGGGCAAGGGCGCACTGGCTCATATGCATCCCCAGCACTTGGCTGCCACTGTGCTGAAGGCGCTTGCTGATCGCAACGGTTTCAATACCGCAGATGTGGATGACGTTATCTGGGGCACCAGTGCCCAGAAAGGGCTGCAAGGCGGGGATATGGGCCGCATGGCGGCTCTGGATGCGGGGTACGATCCGTCTGTCAGTGGTATCACCATGGATCGCTTTTGTGGCAGTGGCCTGTCAGCAGTCAATTTTGCAGCAGCCCAGCTGATGTCCGGTATGGAACAGCTGGTGGTGGCCGGTGGCACGGAAATGATGTCTCACATCACCGATTTTGGCAATAAAGAGCGCGAGGCCGGTCTGCGTATTCCGGGTGTTGGTCTGGGAACTGGCAACCTGCGCCTGCAAGCCAAGTACCCGCAATCCCACCAGGGGTTGTGCGCTGACGCCATTGCCTCGATGGAAGGCATTAGCCGCGAAGACCTTGACGCGTTTTCGGCTGAAAGCCAACGTCGCGCGGCGATAGCCATTGAGAATGGCTATTTTGACAAGTCAATTGTTCCCGTTCTCGATGATGACGGCAAGCTGGTGTTGGATAAAGATGAGCATCCTCGTCCGGGCAGTACCGCTGAGAAATTGGCGGAATTGGAGCCCAGCTTTGCCAAGCTGGCTGACATGCCATTGGATAAAGACGGCACGACCTTCCGCAAAATGATTAACTCCCGCTATCCCGATCTGGATATTCAGTGTGTGCATCATGCGGGCAGCTCTTCCGGTGTGGTGGACGGCGCTGCGGCCATGCTGTTGGCATCCGCTGAGTATGTTGAACAGCATGGATTGAAACCCCGTGCCCGCATCATTGCGACCGCGAACATGGGTGATGATCCGACGTTGATGTTGAATGCACCAGTCCCGGCTGCCAAGAAAGTATTGGAAAAAGCCGGTCTAACAAAAGACGACATCGATTTGTGGGAAGTGAACGAAGCATTTGCCGTTGTGGTTGAAAAGTTTATCCGTGATATGGACATTGATCGCGACACGATCAATGTGAATGGCGGTGCCATTGCTTTGGGTCACCCTATTGGTGCCACAGGTGCTGTGTTGATTGGCACGGTATTGGATGAGCTGGAACGACGTAATCTTAAGCGCGGCCTGATTACCATGTGTGCTGCAGGTGGTATGGCTCCTGCGATTATCATTGAGCGGGTCTAAGCTTTAGATTGAACCCGTATTGCATAACATCACACTAGAAGATGATGAAATCTGGATATTGCTCAGAGGCAGTCAAGGAATGACTGGATAATATCCCTTGTCGTATGACCTTAATTTAAGGAATTCACATGAGTGAAGTTGAAGCACCAAAAACCAATAAGCGTCGTAGAGATCCTGAGCGAACTCGAGAGGCTATTTTGGAGGTGGCTGGTAAACTGTTGGCCAGTGATGGACCCGAAGGGTTGAGTGTGTCAAAGGTTGCACAGATGGTCGGAGTGAACCGCGGCACGGCTTATCATCATTTCCAAACCCGCGACCAACTGTTGAGTGCGACTGTTTCCTGGGTGAGTGAAAAATTATGTCGTGAGTCTTTTGGTGAGGCTGATTCTCTGTCGCCTGCTACCAAGATGCGTCCAGGACAGCTGGCGGAAAATCTGGCCAAATTTGCCATTGAGAATCCAGAGTACGGCCGAGTTTGGTTGGTATCGATTCTGGACCCGGTAAAGAGGGCGCAGGATCCGTACTGGAAGCGTTATACCGCGATGATGGAAAGGTTTCTAAAATCGGACCGGGCGGAGCCGGGTATTGATACCGAAGTTCATGCGATGATGATGGTCGTCAGTTCCGTACTTTGGCCGGTTTGGTCTGGTGCAAGTAAGAGTAGTGATACAGAGCGAGATCGTCTGGTGAAACAGTTCACGGGTGAAGTATTGAGGCTTAACTTGAATGGCATCATCAAGGGCGGTCAATTGCCCGATTATGATGATGACGAAGCTGTGCACGAAGAAATTAAGTGGTAGGCCTGGAATTTATAAAACCAGGTGTGTTTCAGAATCAAGCGATGATTACAGTGTCGCTGTTATAGAAAAGTGCAGAATTTGGCTGCAGGAGTTTAAAAATGAGTGATCAGTTTACAAAAATGATGCCTTGGCCAGAGATGGACTTCTCTGTGTTTGGTGAAGTAGAAGAAAAAGCGGTTGGTAAAACTCAGGCGTATGTCGCCAAGGCCATGCATCGTAACTGGGCATCTATTCCCCATGTAACCCATAACGACGATGCGGATATCACTGAGTTTGAGTCACGTCGTAAAGCCTGGAATCAGGCGAATCCAGACAAAAAACGTACGTTGTTACCGGCTTTGATGAAGGCCACCGTCGCTGCGTTAAAAGAATACCCACAGTTCAATACGTCTTTAAGTGCCGATGGCACCAAGCTGTTTCAAAAGCATTATTACCACATTGGCATTGCGGTGGATGTTCCCAGTGGTTTGCTGGTACCTGCCATTAAAGATTGTGATAAGAAAACCGAAGACGAGTTGGCTGCAGAGCTGGCCGCGACATCAGAAAAGGCTCGTACTAAAGGCCTGTCGATGGCGGAGATGTCCGGTGGTTGTTTCACCCTGTCTTCACTGGGACACATTGGCGGCACCAGCTTTTCGCCAATCATTAATGCTCCAGAAGTCGGTATCTTGGGTATTACCCGTGCTCGCAGTCAGTTTTTACCCGATGAAAATGGTCAGCCGGAATTGCGTCAATTGCTACCTCTTTCATTAAGCTACGATCACCGCGTGATTAACGGTGCAGACGCCGCGCGTTTTGTACGTTTCGTGGCGGACTTTTTGGCTTCTTACGAATTCAAGTAAGAGGCAAGCTGTCTAAAACAACTTCTGTGCCTGTATTAGGGGGCAGAAGTTGTGGTCTGTCAAAGGATTACTCATAGGTTAATTGAGACATAAACTCTTAGATAATACTCAATAGCCTATAACGCAGAACAGCATTCCAGCCTGATTATCTTCAGTTCTTCGTTCTGCACCTGACCGGGTTTAACACTGGGCTGCATGCAGAAATTAGAGCGATCGTCATCAAATGACAGACTCCCTACAAGTTTCAACTGCCTTTCATCATAAAAATTACTGTTGAAAGGAAAGGTCCGTGTGAGTCAAATTTGAGGGTAGGGGTAAAACAATGAGTGAAGAAACTTCAGAATACCTGTCGAAACCGGTACTGGTTACAGGCGCCAGCGGATTTATGGGCAGTCATATTGCCCGCAAGCTGGTCGAGCAAGGGCGTAAGGTCCGGGTTTTGTTGCGCAAAACCAGTAATACCGAAGCGGTGAAAGACTTACCCGTGGAAATTTTTTATGGCGATGTGCTGGACTCTGAATCCATGCGTCCGGCCATGGAAGGCTGTGGAACGGTCTTCTACAGTGTCGTCGATCCTCGCTTTTGGTTAACCGATCCGGCCCCTATCTATCGCAACAATGTTGAAGGCCTGGTAAATGCCATGGAAGTGGCTCTGTCCGTTGGTATTGAGCGTTTTATTTTTACCAGCAGCATGGGAACTTTGGGTTTTAATCCCGACGGCCCAGTGACGGAAGACATCGAATTCAATTGGCGTGACAAGGCTTCGCCTTACATATTGGCGCGCTTGGAAGCAGAAGTGCAGTTGTTGAAATACGCCAAGGAAAAAGGTCTGCCGGGTATTGCCCTGTGTGTGGCTAATACTTATGGACCGCAAGATTATCAGCCTACCCCACACGGTGGTGCTCTGTGGGAAGTGGCTAGCGGGAAAATGAAAGCCGCGCTGGATGCCAGTGCGCCTTCAGTGGACATTCGCGATGCAGCCGATGCGGCTTTGTTGGCTGAAGTACACGGAACAGTGGGTGAGCGTTACATCATCGCTAACGAATACATCAGCAACCGGGATTTCTATGGTGTTGCTACTGCTGAATACGGTACTCAGCCACCCAGGTTTATTCCCTTAAAGCTGGCTTATGGGATCGCTTGGGTGACCGAGCGAGTGTTTAAGTTAATGGGCCGCAAAGATTATTTGGTCAGCACCGATGCTGTGTATTTGTCCAATGCATTTAAGGAAATGGACAACAGTAAAGCACGTCGGGAGTTGCACTGGAATCCTCGACCTGTGGCTGAGACGGTGAAAGATGCGTTGGCGTGGTACGCGCAAAGAGAGAGAGATACGAATGGCTCTTAAAAGTCACGCCTTTAAGAGTGATTAAGACAGCTCAGTTGGGTGTACGCTTGTCTTCGCTTGTATCTAGATGACATGAAAACTTGATTCATTGGGTATTGTGGCAATTACTTACCGGAGATTGGTTGACAGCCAGCTTGGCGAGAACCAATATTCTTCATTGAGTGAACGACACTGATGTCTATTCGAATAATCATAAAAATAGAGGGCGCAGGGTGCGTAAATCCAGCAAAGAAGTAACACGCGAAGCCATATTAACGGCAGCACGAACCGTGCTCGCATCCGATGGCCCTGAAGCGCTTAAAGTATCCAGAGTTGCCAGCCTGGCTGGTGTCAACCGGGGTACTGCCTATCAACACTTCCAGACTCGTGAAGACCTCATCCATGCGACGGTCGCGTGGGTTGGCGAGCACCTCTCTAATACCGTTTTCGGCGATGTTGAATTGAATGAAGAGGGTGAGGCTAAAGAGCTTAAGCAGGGCGATATCTATAAAGTCATTTCCACACTGGTGAATTTTGCGGTGGAAAATCCGACCCTGGGACGGGTTTGGCTGTTCGAATTGCTAGCGTCTGAAAACCCGGGCGAAGATGCTTTTTTCCGCAAATTTAAACAAACCACAAAACAGTTGGCGGAAAGTCAATTCAGTCAGGATGGTATCGATGTTGAAGCTTTGTCAGTGATTGCTTTGTCCGGATACTTTATTTGGCCTGAGTGGGTCAGAGCCCATGCGAATACAGATGATGAGCGCGAAGCTATGGCTGAACGTATGCGTCGTGAAATGCTGCGTTTGTTTCTTCATGGTGTTCTAAAAAATGAAGAGTTCCCTCAATTTGAGGACATTCTTAAAGGCGCCTGAAGGCGCCTTTGTTGTCTCTGTGACGCAATTATAATTCGCGCTGATCTTGTTAGGCTGGAGAGTTGTAACGGACTTCTCGGCGTCCTTTCCCCTCTGCGCCGCTCCTTTGCCAAGCTGTCAAAAACAGGTCTTATCAGGCCGTTTGTCAGGTTTTTCGGCGCCCGAAATGATGGGAATATTAGGGCGATTAGTATATATTAAACAACAGTGGTGTTTATATGACGCGCATCTGTAATTTTAAGATCGGGCTTGCCTGGTAAGCCATTCAATGTAAGGAATTGATAATGACCGAATCTGCAAAAGTTGCCGTAGTCACTGGCGGTGCTTCCGGTATTGGAGCCGAAGTGTGCCGCTTTTTGGCCAAAGACGGCAACGATATTGCTATCTGGGATCTCAACGAGTCGCTGATGGCCGAGATTGCTGAAGAAATCAAAGGCATGGGTGTGCGTGTCACAACCGCTGTTGTTGATGTTTCCAGCCGTGAATCTATTGAGGCTGGCGCAGCAAAAACCCGCGCTGACTTGGGTCCAGTTACCATTTTGGTGAACAGTGCCGGCATGCACTCTACAGCGCCACTGGCTGAAATTGACGATGCCACCTGGAACAAGGTCATGGCCGTTAACCTGACCGGCTCTTATCTGGTAGCGCAAGTTCTGGTTCCGGATATGGAAGCTGCGGGTTGGGGACGTATTGTCTTTATTTCGTCTTCCAGCACCCAAACGGGCTCACCCAATATGGCAGCCTATATCGCTTCCAAAGGCGGGGTGATTGCATTGACCAAAGCGCTTGCCGTTGAATTAGGTCCCAAAGGCATTACTGTTAATAACGTACCTCCGGGTATGGTGGTTACACCGATGCTGAAAAACTTGGAATCCCAAGGTGGTTTGGGCCCCGGTGGTGCTGAAGCTTTGGGTCAACATTTACCGGTACGTAAAGCAGGTAGACCTGAAAACCTGGCAAAAGCGGTTTCCTACCTGTGTTCTGAAGACGCAGATTACGTTACCGGTCACACCTTGAGTGTGAACGGTGGTCGTTACATGAATTGATCAGGCGTCACCTTGAGCCGCTAACGACTGTTTTATTTTAGGTAGAGAGAGGATTACAAATGAGCGATTCACAAGCTCTTGCGGGCGTCCGCGTACTGGATCTGACCCGTGTTCTGGCTGGCCCTATTTGTGGTCAGATACTTGGTGATCTGGGTGCGGATGTGACGAAAATCGAACGCCCCGGTGTCGGTGATGATGGCCGTATGTATGGTTTTTCATCCTTGACAGACAGCGAGGGTAACAAAACTCGTGAATCGGCGTTTTATTTGACGGCGAACCGTAACAAGCAATCGGTGACCTGCAATATCTCAAAGCCTGAAGGGCAGGAATTGATTCGTCGTTTGGCGGCTGACAGTGATGTTCTGATAGAGAACTATAAAGTCGGTAACCTCAAGCGTTACGGCCTCGACTATGAAAGTCTGAAAGAAATTAATCCCAAGCTGATTTACTGTTCCATTACCGGCTTTGGCCAAACGGGTCCTATGGCGACTCGCCCTGGCTATGACGGTCTGTTTCAGGCTACAGGTGGCATGATGGCAGTAACCGGACATCCAGAAGGTCAGCCAGGCGCTGGCCCCTTGAAAGCTGGTCCGAGTCTGGTTGATGTGTTTACCGGTCACAACGCCGCGCTGGCGATTTTAGGTGCTCTTAATCAGCGTCATAATACCGGTGTTGGTCAGTACATTGATGTTGCCCTGCTGGATTGTTCCGTGGCGATGACTTCCCACATTATGCAGGACTATCTGGTATCCGGTAATGCGCCGCCGCGTTTGGGTAATGGCGGTAATGGTGGCGGTCCAGCGGATCTGATCAACTGTTCAGACGGTATTATCTACATTACAGCGGGTACCGATGAGCACTGGCGTCTGCTGTGCGAATTGATGGAGCGTCCGGATTTGTTTGATGATCCGCGCTTCAACTCCAATCCCAAACGCGGTACTAACCGCAATGAGTTGGTGGCTATCATCAATCAGTGGAGCATGGGCTGGAAAGCCGCAGATCTGCTTGAGTCTCTGGACGGTATTGGCTTGCCCGCGGCACGTTATAACGAATTGCCGGAAGTGTTTGATGATGTTCAGGTTCAGCATCGAGAATTGAAGGTCACTGTACCGCATCCGGTTTCTGGAGAAGTGACGATGCTTGCGAGTCCATTGGCTTATATGTCGGGATCACCGATGAAATACCAGGCACCTCCGACGATTGGTCAGCACACGGATGAAATCCTCAGTGCGCGACTGAACATGTCCGCCGACGAGATCAGCCGTTTGCGTGAAACAGGCCTTATCTGAATCGATTACAGAACAGGGTAGAATTCCAATGAAAGTAGCAATTATTACCGGCGCTGGCAGCGGCATTGGCTTGGCCACCGCAAAACAAATGCACGAAATGGGAATGGCCATTGTTGGTGTAGGTCGCAGCCAAGACAAACTCGACGCGTTGGTATCCGAGTTGGGCAACAGTGATCGTGTTGCCACAATCTCCGTGGATATTACTGCGGTAGACGCGCCCAAAAAAATCGTGGATTTCGCACTGGAGCGCTTTGGCCAGATCAACTTCCTGGTGAACAACGCAGGCATCGGTGCACCAAAACCACTGCACGAAACCGATGACGAAACTCTGGATTATTTCCTCGATATCATGTTGAGAGCGCCATTCCGTTTGTGTCGCGATGTGATTGGTCACATGAAAGATGGCGATGCCATTGTCAACATTACCTCGACCTATGCCGTCATTGGTGGTCGTCGTGGTGGCGCCTATTCTGCTGCGAAAGGTGGATTGGCTTCACTGACCGAACACATGGCTTGCGAATACGGCCCACAAGGTATTCGCTCCAACTGTGTGGCGCCTGGGGTGACCATGACCGATATGGTGAAAGAGCGCATGAATGATAAGGCGTTCCGCCGCACAAATATTGAAACTACACCATTCCCTCGTTTGGGCACAGCGGAAGAAGTCGCCGGTACGGTTGCGTTTCTTTGTTCTCCAGCGGCTGGTGCTATCAATGGTCAGCAGATCGTAGTGGATTGTGGTTGGACCTCAACCAAGTATTTGTCTCAAGCGGTGCTAGATCTGGATTAATACAACCAACAGTCTAAGTCGGAGGAGAGAGTAAATGAGTAAAGGTTCCGTAGAAGAGCGTTTGGCAATTCGTGAGTTAATTGAAACGTTCGCGGTAGGCGTTACGACCATTGACCCTGAATTGTGGGCCAGCACCTGGGCTGACGAGGGCTGTTGGAAAACGCCTTCAATGCCAGCCCTTGTCGAAGGCAAAGAAGCCGTGGTCGAAAAGTTCAAAGAGATGATGGCTTATGTCAAGTTTATGAGCATGAGCGCCATTCCATCGCCCACAGATCTTGTTTTCGATGGTGATAAAGCCAAAGGGCGTGCCTATTGTCGTGAACTGATCTTTCCAAAGGCGGGTGGTCAGAAAATCGTCATTGGCTTCTTCGATGATGAATACGTGAAGCGCGATGGTCGCTGGTTGTTTACCTCTCGAATTTATACCGTCATTGGTGCCGAATAACTGCTGAGACGATTACCGGCCTGAACACCGGGGAATAATAAGAGGACTATGTATGGCAGAGCAATCTGGGCGTTATACACTTCCTGCGGACACCCGTCTTGCAGAAAGCTGGAGCATGAAGCGCATCACCCAGCCCAGCCGCTTGTTTGGTGCGAATGGTATTCGGACCGGACAGGATGGCCGTATTTATGTGGCACAAGTTTCTGGTAGCCAGATCAGTGCCGTGGATGTTGATAGCGGGGAAGTGAGTACCGTTAGCCCGATGGGTGGTGATATCGTTGGCCCTGATGACTTGGCGTTTGATGATCACGGCAACATGTTTGTCACCGAGTTTACTGAAGGTCGGGTGAGCGTACTTGAAACCAACGGTAAAACGCGCGTTGTTCGCGCTGAGATGCCTTCTGCCAACCCCATTACTGTTTTCAATGGTCGTTTATTTGCCGGTGAATGTCGTCCTGATGGTCGCATTATGGAGCTGGATTTGTATGGCGGTGAGCCACGCATCATTCTCAATAATGTGCCCATGCCTAATGCGATGGAAGTGGGTCCGGATGGCAAGCTGTACATTCCTATCATGGGCACCAACGAAATCTGGCGAGTCAGTCTCGATGGCGGTCAGCACGAAGTGGTGGCCACAGAACTGGGCGTTCCGGATTCTGTTAAATTTGATGCTCAAGGATTTATTGTGTCCACGCAGGTGGGTAGTGGGCAGGTTTTGCGCATTAACCCGAATACCGGAGAGAAAACGGTTTTAGCCGATGTGGCGCCCGGTTTGGATAACTGTACTTTTGTCGGCGACCGATTGTTTGTATCCAGTATTTCTGGTCAGATCAATGAAGTATTGGCGGATGGAAAACTGCGGTCTCTGGTTCCTGACGGTATGCAATGGCCTTTGGGCTTGGCCGTGGATGAAAACGGCGTATTGTTTATTGCCGACGGTGGTTACACTTATACCATGACGCCTGACGGTGCGCCTCAGTGTGTGGGCATGCTGTTTACTCCGGGGTTTCCTGGTTATACCCGCGGTGTGATATCTATCGGTTCCGGGGAATACATTGTGACGACGGCTAATGGTCAGGTCTCACACTGGAATCCGGCGAAGATGGAGAGTGAAGTTCTGGCCGAAGGCTTTGATCGCCTCTACGGTCTGGCTCGAACGGACAGTGGCGCTGTGGTTTTTGCTGAAGGTGGCGGAGGACGTGTCCTTGCGGTTAAAGATGGACACGTCGATGAGCTGGCCACCGACCTTAATGAACCTATGGGCGTGGCACTCACTTCAGGTGGTGAGGTTCTGGTTGCTGAGAGTGGAGCTGGACGAGTCGTGAAACTGGTGTCCGGTGGAACTGAGGTTGTGGTCGATGAACTGCACACACCGCAGGGTATGTTGGTGGTAGACGATAAGCTGTATATCGTTGATGCTGGCGCGAAAGAGCTGGTTGAGTTTGACCTCAATTCCAGCTCTCGTAGTCTCATTGCCACAGACTTACCGGTGGGGCCACCAGAAGGTGTGGTGCCTAAACCTCTACAAGCAGTGCCACCCTTGTCGGGACCGATGGGGCCCTTTGCCGGTATTGCTGTAGACTCTCATGGCACGCTTTATGTGTCTGCGGATGCTGACGGCAGCGTGCTGACCTTCTCTGCGAATCGGTAAGTAATGAGAAAAAATAAGTAAGTAATGATAAAAAAGGCCACATTGCTTCTGCATTGTGGCCTTTTTTTATCGCTTGATGATGTTATCTTGCATCAAGACCTTGTTTGCCTTTAGGAATAGGCAGACGCAAACTATTTTGCATATAGGCGACAGTTTTGTATTGCCCGGCAATCACCGTCAGTTCGATCAATTCACGTTCTGAATAGACTTCGGCCAAGTCGGCCCAGGTTTTATCGGTAATCATAGAATCGAAATGCAGCTCTTCCATGGCGCGAATGGTGGCACGGTCTTTTTTGTTCCAGCCTGCAGCAGATGACCCTTCAATCATCCACTCGATTTCTTCGGCGGAAATGCCATTGCGTTTTGCGATGACAACATGCGACCCCCATTCAAACGGAGCTTGTGACAACCAGCCAATACGCAGAATGGCCAGCTCGCGATCTCTGATGGAAAGGTCGCATCCTGACAGAAATTGTTTACCCACGCCCAGATGCGCCAGGTAAAGTTCTGAATGACGGATCAGAATTTCAAGACAGTCAATGTCTTCACGGGGTTTGCGCACACCATCCACAACCACCATGCTAATCTCGTCCAGCGTCTTTTGTTGAGCCTCGGTTCGCTCTTCCGGTGCCAGAGGCGGGATGCGAGGTGGTTGACCAAGAATATATTCTTCACGAGCGGAGGTGTCGGGGGTGAGCGTTTGGAATTGACTGTTTGGGTTATTTTTATCTGACACGGAAACGATCCTCAGGCAAACTGGATAATGACTGGCATAGTAACATTTAATCTTCTAAACATTTAACCTTCTATAAGGTACCTCATGACTTCCCATCTGGATAAACCCGAGTACTACGATGAATCCTTTGAAAAAGTTGATTTTTCCGCTTGCGAGATAGACTCGGTAGAATTTGAAGAGTGTACATTTATTGATTGTAACTTTAGTGAAGTGATATTTAATCGTTGCAACTTTGTAAGTTGTGATTTCAATAAATGTAATTTGAGTGTGGCCAACATCCAGTACAGTAGGTTATTTGAAGTGACTTTCTCTGATTGCAAACTGGTGGGTATCGACTGGACCAAGATCAATTGGTCAAAGTTATCATTTACGTCACCGGTTAATTTTCATCACTGCATATTGAACGATTCTTCTTTTTCAGGATTGAGTTTTCAGGAGTTGGTTATGGAGGGGTGTAAAGTTCACAACGTCGACTTTCGGGATGGTGATTTCAGCGAGGGAAATTTCACCTACTCCGATTTTACAGGTTCCCTTTTTAACAACACTAACTTAAGTCGCGCGGACTTTTCTGAAGCAACAGATTACGATATTGATGTGTTGAATAACAAAATCAAACACGCAAAATTCAGTCGATTTGAAGCGGTCAGATTGTTGGAAAGTCTTAATATTGAGCTGGTTAATTGACGCGTATCGCAATAGTGCCGTAATAGCTGCGTAATTATGGTTTAATGGCCGGCTTACTTTTTCGGGGAATCGAACTCAGTGACTCAAGCTATTTCATATACGCAGGGCCCCGTGGGGCGTCAGCTTTACCGATTGGCAATGCCCGGAGTATGGGGGCTCGCAGCGACCCTCACTTTTAGTGCCGCAGATGCGTTCTTCGTCGGTCAGTTGGGCAGTCACTCGTTGGCAGCGATGAGTTTTACGTTTCCGGTCGCGCTGCTGGTCACCACTATTGCTGTTGGGTTTGCGACAGGTGCGTCTTCTGTTTACGCACGTTTACTAGGCAATGGCATGCGACCTGAGGCGCGACGTGTGGCTGCTGACACTCTGGTTCTAAGTGTGTTTGTTTCCCTGGTGGTCATGCTTGCGGGTTGGTCACTGATGAATCCGACCTTTCAGTTGCTGGGTGCAGGTCCTGAAGTATTACCCCTTATTGAAGCCTATATGTGGCCTTGGTATTGGAATGCCCCGTTTTTTGCCTGTTCGACAGTCATGGCCTCAATACTACAGGCATCCGGTCACACCAAAGTGGCGGGAATGATGATGGTGGGGGCCGCGCTGGTGAACATTATTCTCGATCCTTTATTGATCTTTGGGTTAGGTCCCTTCCCGCGAATGGAGATTGCCGGTGCAGCCTGGACAACGGTATTTTCCCGCGTTTTGTTGGTGGTGGTTGGTGCGTATTTTGTGGTGTGGCGGTATCAACTGATCAGCCTGCCTCATGTCAATTTGACGCCCTTACTGAAGTCCTGGCGTTCGGTTTTGCATGTCGGTTTGCCTTCTGTTGCGACGGGCGTAGTGGTGCCAGTGGCAGGCAGTATTATTCTCATATTGGTTGCCGGTTACGGTCCGGATGCCGTTGCGGCACTGGGTGTAGTGCAGCGTCTTGAACCATTATTACTGATTGTGTTCTTTTCCTTGTCAGGGGTGGTGGGACCGTTCTTTGGTCAGAATATGGCCGCGACCCATCGCCATCGGCTGGATGAAGCGGTGCGGCTGCTCTTTAAATTCAGTATGGTCTTTAGCGCCATTGTCGCCTTGGTGTTGTGGCTATCCGGCCCCGTCATTGGCAGTTGGTTTTCCGATTCGGAAGAGGTGATTGCCGTAGTGGCGCTCTATTTCGTCATTATGCCGATCAGCTATGGCTTCATAGGTTTGTCTATCAGTGCCACATCGGCTTTTAATGGCATGGGTAAGCCTTTGCCGGGCATGGTGTTGTCGATGTTACGGGTGATTGGTTTTAATGTGCCTTTTGCTTTGGCTGGCCAGTGGCTCTGGGGTTTACCGGGTTTGTTTTTAGGTGTTTCTCTGGCGAATGTGTTGGCGGGCGGACTGAGCCAAGTCTGGATCAGCCGCGCATTAAAGAAAATGGCTTGAAGCTGTTTGCAGTCAGTGTAAGCGGCTACAGTTTGATCAGACATCATCACCGCTGAGCTGATTCGACAGTGCCCGCCCGGCCGCGGCCATTGCGCTCTGCAGTTCCGGCAGCCCTTCGCGTTGAATGGCGCTGCCGATACCAATGGCTACCAGTGCGTGGCTTAATTTATCGCGGCTTTTCCAAACCGGTGCTGCGAGTACCGTAACGCCGGAAATGTAATTGCCGGAATCAATCGCAAAACCCTGTTCGCGGGTTTGCTCAACCTGAGATTTCCACTCGTCAAACGCGGGCGCATCATCCCAGCGCAAGGTGTGAAACCTCGTTTCAATTTCTTCTTCCGAGTGATTACCGAAGGCGGCAATGCAGCGGCCAGTGGCGCTGATTAACGCCGGGAAACGGCTTCCCACCTGGGCGCTGATCTGAAAGCTGTTGCCATTAGCTTGAGATGTCGCCACCACAACGATGTGCTCCAGACCCACAATATGTACACCGAGCATGGTAACCCCAAACTGCTGGCTGATGCGTTCCAGGAAGGGTTGTGCGAGGTCAGTGAATTGATTGCGTCTGAGCCAATGGCGAGCCAGTGTCAGTACGCCAGCTTCCAGTGCGTAGCGTTTGGTGTCCGGATCGAAGGAAACCAGCTCTTCTACAACCAGAGCCCGCAGGACGTGCAAACAGGTGCTGGGCACCAGGTTCAGTGTGTTGGCAATGGTCTGCAATCCCAGAGATGAATCGCTTTTTCCCAGCAGCCGCAAAATGGCTGCTGCGCGAGCAATGGCGGGCGCTTTGCTGGTTTTTACAGATTCGGCAAGTTTCCGATCTTGTGTGGTTTTTGAAGACATATTGTTGAGCTCGTTTGGTCGACTGGGATGCCAGTTTGTTCCCTTTATTCTAACATTGCATATATAAAATACAATTCTATATTTACAATAATCTGAGTTTGTGAGATTGTTTGGTTTCTAACAATAAACACCAATGTTGAATGGTTGACTAAATGGCTAAGCTCACAGACTACACTTCCTATGCCGATGCCCAGGCTCACGCCAACTCCACGGCTCTGTGGGAATTGTTTGATGGCGATAAGGAATACCTCAATATCGCCAATGAATGTATGACTCGCCATGCCGATGGCAGTGGTCGCACAGCCGTGCGAATAGCCCACGACAATGGCGCTGACGAAATTCTGAGTTTCGACGAGATCGCTACCCGCTCAGCTCAGTTTGCACACTGGTTGGTAGAGAAAGGCATCAAGCCGGGTGACCGTATTGCTTTTATGCTGGAACCTTCGCTGCCGTTTTACACCAGCTTGTTTGGGGCCATGATGATGGGCGCAATCAGCGTGCCCTTGTTCACTCTGTTCGGCCTTGACGGTCTGCGTCTGCGTGTCGATGACTGTAAGCCCAGTTTGTTGGTGACTAACGAAGAAAAACTCGGGATCGCGGAGCAGGTTGAAGGTCTGAATGTGGTTGTTGCCAACGACAGCTTGCTGGAAGAGATCGGTCATTATCCGACATCCTTTGAGGCGCAATCCAAAGCCAGTGATCTGGCAGTGTTTCAGTACACGTCCGGCACGACCCGTGAATTACCGGCTGCGGTTAAGCACACTCACAAATCGCTGGTGACGTTAATGTTCGCTGCCCTTTACGGGACTGGCATTCGTCCGGGAGATGAATACTTCTGTCCATCCTCTCCTGCCTGGGGTCACGGCTTGTGGCATGGAACCCTGGCACCTTTGGCGATGGGGGTGACTACCGGTACCTTTGCCGGTCGCTTCGACGCCGAGCGTTTGATGAAAGCGATGCAGGATTACAAGATCACCAACATGTCGGCTGCCGCCACACATTACCGCATGATGAGAAACTCCGGCACCGCAAACAAGTTCACTTTTGCCATCAAGAAACTGTCCTTTACCGGCGAACCTTGTGATTCGGCAACGCTGGATTTTATTGAGGACACTTTCCACGTTCCTGCCTGCAGCATGTACGGCACCACCGAAATTGGTGTTGTATTGGTCAACTTCCCGGGAGCAGAGGATTACGAAGTTCGTCCAGGCTCCCTGGGTAAACCGATTCCGGGTCTGAAACTGGAAGTCCAGCGCGCGGACGGTACACCGACATCGCCGGACGAAGTGGGTGAGTTGATGTTGTGGAAACGCGATCATTGGGAAACCACCAAAGATCTGGCTCGTGTGGATGCCGACGGTTATCTGTATCACTGCGGCCGTGCGGATGATGTCATCATTTCTGCCGGTTGGACCATGAGCGCTGTCGAAATTGAAAACACCATGCTGAAACACGAGAACGTGCAAGAGGTCGCCATCATTGGTGTGCCGGATGAGGCACGTGGTCAAGTTGTCAAAGGCTTTGTGGTTTCCGATCGTTCGGAAAGCGATGAGTTTGTCAAAGAGTTACAGAATTTTACCCGAGAGCGATTGGCTCAACATGAGTTCCCACGGGTGATTGAATTTGTGAATGAGCTGCCGAAAACGCCAGCAGGCAAGGTTCATCGCAAAATTTTACGTGACCGCGAAGCTGCGAAAGCAGCAGTGGCCAGCAATTAAACTGAGGAGAAGAGAGAATGTCTACCAACAAGTTTCCAAAAATTACTGAAGAAGGCCTGGCCTCTCTTCGCGAGCGTATCGGGGTTAAAATCACCAATACTATTGAACCGTGGAACTACGAAGCCACTCGCGATGCGATTCGTCACTACGCACATGGTATCGGCGATAACAACCCTTTGTGGTGTGATCCAGAGTATGCCAAGAAAACCCAATATGGTGATGTCGTCGCACTGCCAAGCTTTATGTTTACCACTAGCCGTATTATCTCCGGTTACTGTGGTGGTCTGTCAGGCGTTCACGCCATGTGGGCCGGTGCTGACTGGAACTGGCACAAGCCGGTTCTGCGTAACGACACCATTACCACCGAGGCTTACCTGAAGGATTTGGTTGAGCACAACACCAAGTTTGCCGGTCGTGCGTTCCAGCAAATTTACCACGTAGATTTCTACAATCAGGACGGTGATCTGGTCGCAGATGCGGACAGCTGGGTATTCCGTACCGACCGTGACGAAGCTCGTGAGCGCGGCACCAAGTACACCGAAGCTCGTGGTCGTGTTGAGCCTTTCACCGATGAGCAGCTGGCTGAATGGGGTAAGTTATACGACGAAGAAGAAATTCGTGGTGCTGAAAAGCGTTATTGGGAAGATGTTAACGAAGGCGATGAACTGCCACGTATGATGAAAGGTCCAATGACGGTAACCGGTTTCATCTGTTACGCTCAGGGCTGGGGCGGTCTGTATATTCGTGCCAACAAACTGGCTCACGAAATGCAGAAGAAGCATCCGGGTACTGGTATTAAAAACCGTTTCAATGTGCCTGACTGCCCTGAGCGAGTTCATTGGGATGAAGAGTTTGCTCTGGAAGTTGGCGCACCTGGTGCTTACGATTACGGTCCCGAGCGCTGCTCCTGGTTGACGCATCAGGCGACCAACTGGATGGGTGATGATGGCTTTCTGCGTAAGAGCAAGAGCGAAATCCGTCGCCATAACCCGGATGGTGATGTAATCTTTATCGACGGAACTGTGACTCGCAAGTGGGTTGAAGATGGCAAGCATCTGGTTGAAATCAAGCAGGTTGCCAAGACCCATCGCGATGAGTTGTCTGCTCAGGGGTATTCTATTGTTGAGTTGCCGACTCGCGGATAATACGTGAGGTAAAGGTAAGTTAAACAATAATGGCGGTTCCTTATTCTTCTAGGAACCGCCGTTTTTATTAAAAAATATTCTGCAGCACAATGTTATATTGATAGCGTATTTTTCAATAAAAACTGAACGAAACGTTCACTGAAATAATCATAATAAAATGGATTGCTGTTCTCGAGGCAATCTTCATACAGAGTTGTCACTGACTGCAGGGTTGCCCATCTATGCAAGAAGAGAATGACGCCCCAACCTGGGATGGTCCTTTACAGGGAATCAGAGTTCTGGATTTTACGCGCGTACTGGCGGGGCCTTCGGCTTCTCTGGCGCTGGCGGATCTGGGTGCAGAAATTATCAAGGTTGAACCACCTGGAATCGGTGATGAAACCCGTACCTTCCCGCCGTTTCGCAATGGTGAAAGCCACTACTATCTGAGCATCAATCGCGGCAAGAAAAGTATTGTGATTGATTTAAAGACGGAAGCGGGTATTAATTTAGCGAAAGATCTCGCATCGAAGTGTGACGTGGTCATTGAGAATTATCGCCCAGGAGTCATGGATCGTTTGGGGTTAGGTTATGACGTATTGTCAGCCATGAATCCGAAACTGATTTACTGTTCCATTTCTGGTTTCGGGCAGGATGGTCCAATGCGTGACAGGCCTTCGTTTGATATCGTCCTGCAGGCGTTGTCTGGCGCGATGAGTATCAATGGTGAGCAGGGTGGAGCGCCAACCAAGATGGGTATTCCGTTAGGCGACTTGATTGGTGGAATAAACGGTCCGATTGGTATTTTGGCGGCACTCCACGAGCGGAATACCACAGGCCGCGGTCGTCTTATTGATGTCAGTCTTCTGGATGGCATGATGGGAATGCTGGGGTATTTGGCTCAGATGGCCTTTTTCTCAGGAGAAGACCCTAAGCCACAGGGTTCTCAACACCCCAATCTGGTGCCTTATGGCAGTTTTCCCGCAGCCGACGGCTCTATCATTATTGCCTGCTTAACGAACAGTTTCTGGGTGCGTGTCTGTCAGGCGCTGGGCTGCCCTGAGCTTGCTACAGACCCTCGGTTTGACATGATTGAGAAGCGGCGCGATGCTCGAGAGTTGGTCAATAGTATCGTGTCAGACTTCACGCAACAGAAGACAGTTCAGGAGCTGGTAGACCTCTTCAATGAGTTTCAGGTTCCCAATGCCCCTATTCTGGGGATACACGATGCCTTATCTCAGCCTCAGGCGGTTGCTCGTAACATGGTGGTTGAAACAGAGCATCAGTCATTGGGTAATATTCCGATTGTGAACCGACCGATTAAATTTCCTGGCGATGAACAGCCAGTGCCCTCTGCGCCGCCAGTTTTGGGGCAGGATACCGATGGCATTCTCAAGGACGTGCTGGGTATGAGTGAGGCTGATATTCAGGCCCTTAGAACCGCTCAAACAGTCAATTGAATTGGTTGTTATTTGATCAAAATTAACCTGTATTAGGTTTCTGTTGATGCTCGTGGTGATTTGACCCTGTGTCCATGACTTCCCCGACTTTAGAGCATAGAATCTGGAGCATAAAACTTGCTCGGCAAGTGATGTTCAAAGACAAAATACAGCAAAGAGACAGGGGTAAAGCATGTCAGAATTGAGATTTGATGATCGCGTAGCGGTAATTACTGGTGCCGGACGAGGACTGGGTCGAGCCTACGCTTTGCTTCTTGCGTCCAAAGGGGCCAAAGTCGTTGTCAATGACCCCGGTGTCAGCATGAAGGGCGATGGGGTAGACGCAGGGCCGGCGGAAGAAGTGGTTCAGGAAATCAAAGCCGCCGGTGGCGAAGCCGTTGCCAATACCGATTCAGTCGCGACCCCCGAAGGTGGTCAGGCCATGATTGATACGGCGCTGAGCAACTACGGACGAGTTGACATCCTGATTCACAACGCTGGCATTGTGCGTCGTGCCACATTGGATGAGATGAGTATTGACGACTTTGAAGATGTACTCGATGTCCATTTGCGCGGTGGTTTTCATGTGGTGCGCGCAGCGTATCCACACATGAAAAAGGCTGGCTACGGTCGCATCGTGATGACCGGTTCCATCAACGGTCTGTACGGCAACGCTGGCGCTGCCAATTACAGTGTGGCCAAAGCGGGCCTGCAGGGCTTGTCCAATGTGGCTGCGATTGAGGGCGAAGAGTTTGGCATCAAGAGCAATGTGATTCTGCCTGCAGCGGTGACCCGTATGTCTGAAGGCGTCGATACCAGCGCCTTTCCGCCGATGGATCCGAATCAAGTAGCACCGGCGGTGGGCTGGTTGGCTCATGAGTCCTGTTCAGTCACTGGCGAAATGCTGATTTCTGCTGCTGGTCGCGTGGCCAGAGCCTACTCAGTTGAGACACCAGGGGTTTACCAACCAACCTGGACTGTCGAGCAGATCAGTGAGCAGATGGAGAATATCCGCAATGCGGATGAGACGCAGGTATTTGACCCCGTGCCACTCGGCCATATTGATCATCTGAAGTTCAGCTTCGCCATGGCCAGTAAAAAATAAATGTTCCGAAGGATAGCAGCGTGACGATGGAAAACTGGACGCGGAAAGAAATGAAGGGCATTCCAGCATCACTGAATGCCCTGTGGACGCAGAAAGGTGAAGACGGCTGGCGTTACGCTGTGCAGTTGGATGAAAGTCACGCTAATGCTCAGGGCGTTATCCATGGTGGTGTCTTGATGACCTTTATGGATCACGCTTTGTCTTTGATGGTGTGGGAAAAGTCAGATCGAGCCTTATGTTCCACCGTTCATTTAGACAGTCATTTCCTCAGCGCCGTCCATCCTCCAGCTTTTGTCGAGCTTGAAGGCGAGATCCTGAAACAGGGACGAAAGCTGGCCTTTGCCCGCGGTGTCCTCAAAGTGGATGGCAAAGCCGTGATGGAAGGTAAGGGTGTGTGGAGTATTAGCCGCCCTTCTAAAAAGTAGTCGTCCTCCTAAAAAATAGACGCCCTTTTAAAGAGTCGTGGTCAATACATTCTCACTCTAAGTTAAAATCCTAAGTGAAAAATCCAAGGTAAGGGCTACCCGCCCTTACCTTGGATTATAACGAGCCGTCAGCTAGTGGCCACATATGTATCTCTGACGTTTTATCAGTGAAGATATGCCGATGTGTGGCGAACCATTATTTAGTCGTTAACATCATCGTCTTCAGGCATATCGACATTTACGTCGGGTACACTTATCGTCTCGGTCTTGGTATCCACGTCGACGTCGACGTCTGGCACTTCCATTTCGACCTCTTTAGACTCCACAGAAACATCTGCAGTATCGACATCATATTCGGGCATATTCCCTCCTTCCATGGAAACATCCACATCGGGAAGTTCGCCCTCTTCAGTTTGGTCGACGTCACAAGCTGACAAAGTAGCTACGGCACTCAATAACATGGCACTGTAAATCATTTTACGTTTCATTTGTGGAACTCCTTTTTTGGGGGTTACTTAGGTTTAAGCAAAAGTCACACCAAACCAAAGTGCTAAATTTCTGATCTTAAAAGGCGATGTGAGCTGCCCATTTAATTACTTGAGCGAGATATATGACGTGTATGCTCTCTGATCTCTAACACGGTCGGGTTAGCCATCAATGCTTCAAGATTACATACAAGGCGTGAATAATCCCTGGGACAAAACCAAGCATTGTAAGAAGAATATTCAACCAGAAATGGCCTTTCAGCCCAATTTCCAGAAACACTCCAAGGGGAGGGAGTAATATGGCAAAGAGGATTTTTATGGGGTCTGTCGCTGTGACTGGCATGTAAGATCCTTATTGAGTTACTAATTCTTACCTTGAGTATATATGCACTTATCATGCCATAGCCTATCCCGCGGAGTTTAAGCGCATTTGGCAGGTTTATTGTGTCGTTTTTACAGTCGAAATTGTAAATATGATCATTGATGTTTTATAAGGTGGAATATTGAGCTTGGGTGTGGACTCTGAAAGTCGTTAAGAGTAACTGTGTTAGTGGATATAATTTTCAGGGCGTCAGTCTTAACACCAATAATTTTCAGCATAATAATTACGGAGAATAAAATGAGAAGATTAAATAAATTATTGTTGTGTATGGCGGGAGCCCTCAGTCTTCTGCACTCGGGTGGTTTTGTCTCGGCCAATCATCATGAAGAGAACGCCAACAAGGAAGCACCAGTGGAACACGCAACAGGGCCTTATATTAAACCCGATGTACGTGCGTATCTCGATAATCTTAAAGCGCACCCCCGTCCTAAATTTACTCGCCAAATGTTGACAATGATCCACAAACTGCCGCCCGAGAAGATGAAGAATACCGATGATCTTCCCGTGGGTGATTTAGCAACGGTTGAAGATGTCATCATGCCGGGTCCAGACGGCGATATCAGAATGCGTTTATACGACTCTCGTGCTGAGCGTGAGGCAGGGCCGGTGGTTGTATTTTTCCATGGTGGTGGTTTTGTTGTGGGTAGTATCGAAACCCACGAGGGGCTGACTGCGGAAATGGCTCGACAGCTTGATCTCCCCGTTATCTCGGTGAACTACCGATTAGCGCCGGAAAGTCCTTGGCCAGCTGCAGTGGATGATGGCGAAGCAGCCGCTCGTTGGGTGGCCGAAAATAGTAAAGCATTCGATCGAAACTTTACCGGGCTCATCATCAGCGGCGACAGCGCGGGCGGAAACATTACTCTGGTCACGACGTTGGCGTTGCGTGATAAACCAGCGGCTTTGCCAGTAATCATGCAGCTGCCTATTTACCCTGCCTCAGACAGCACAAAAAAGTATCCCTCTGCCGAACAATTCGGCCAAGGCTTTGCTCTCGATATATCTGATGACAAGAATGACTTTTATGCTGCTGACCCGCAAAGCGTTCGTACTTCACCTTTGCTCGCCAACCTTGAAGGTTTGCCGCCTACGGTGCTGGTCACTGCTTCGCTAGACCCTCTTCGCGATCAGGGACGAGCTTATGCGGCCAAGCTGATCGAAGCTGGCGTGCCCACCATCTATTATGAAGCCAAGGGGAATATTCACGGGTTTGCCACTTATCGCAAAGCCATTCCGTCTGCTCAGCAGGATACGTTAGCGTTTTTGAGGCTGGCGAATGCGATGCTAAAAGAGGTGTTGAGCGACGTGAGACGTTAAGCCACCTTGTCGGGTAGGCACAGCTGAGAGTTCTTGCTCAGAATAGTTTGCTGTATTAATATACAGTAATTAATTCTGAGCAATTTCTTAAAAAACTAACCATGAATCCATCTCGTCAGTTTTATCGCCGAGGACTCAACCACAAAGGTTTGAATGAAAGCTTGGTTGACTCCGTGGACGCCACCCCTGTCAGCTTTGTCGACGTCAGGAGGCGGTTTGGCTTTCGCTCCATCAGTGTCGGACGCTGGGTTACCGAGCAAGAGCGCGATCGTGCGGCAGGGTTGTTTTACGATGCTCTGGTGGATTTAATGACGATTCTACAAGGGCCTGAAACCTTGATTTCGCTGCGAGGTGCGCTGTCTTTTCAGTATGGGATTGGCGGCCGACCCGGTATTTCGGCGTTTTATAACCCTTCAGCCAGAAGTTTTTCTCTGGCAAAAAATGCTGGCCCCGGCTCCATTGCCCATGAGTGGTTTCACGCGCTGGATCACTATCTGGCTGATAAGGCGTTCAGTGATGTGTCTTCTGACTGTTATGCGTCCGAGGCCTGGCTGAGTGAGGCGACGCCAGTTGCACATCCGATTAACGATTACCTCTTTGCTTGTTTTAGAGCAATTTTTCTGGATGAAAATTCCGATAAGCCCAGTGAACTGGTTCGTATTTCTCTTCAAGTGGATAAAGCGCAAGGCTGCAACTACTTCAGCAAACCGGTAGAGCTGTGTGCCCGCGCCTTTGAAGCCTTTGTGCAAGATTCTCAGATCAGTAATAATTTTCTGGTGTCCGGAACGAAAGCCACGGAAGAGGCGCGTATGGGACTTTATCCTACAGGCGCTCACAGAGAGAGGATTAACTCGGCTTTCCAAAACTATTTCTCGTGCCTGGGTTATGCGTTACAGGCCCGATCGGGTTAATGCGTTATACGCTTGTATCTTCTCTGCCAGGTGAGGGTACTAAAAAATTGTTGTTAGGGTTGTGGCTTTTATCTTCAATATTGACCTCCTCCGACCGTTCTTTAAGTTGAACTCCAGAGAGCTGGCGCCTTCGGGCTTCCGTCAAAAGATAGACCGCTTTGTGACAGGCGTCAGAGTATTGCAATCCCGCGGGTCGAATATTGGAAATACAATTGCGCTGAGCATCACTGCGACCCACCTTGGGATTCCAGGTCAGATACAAGCCCATACTGTCGGGAGAGCTAAGACCGGGACGCTCACCGATCAAGACCATCACACACTGTGCTGACAACAGTTCACCTACCATATCGCCAATCGCAACTCGTCCCTGTTCAACAATGCACAAAGGAGCGATGCGCCACGGTGAGGGACTTTGCAATAGTTTAGGAATTAACGTTTCCAAAAAGGGTACAACGTTTTCCTCAATGGCCAGCGCAGACAGACCGTCGGCAATTACAATAACCAGCTCGACGGGTTCTTCTGATTCTACTACTTCTGCTTCTACTAGATGACCGGTGAGCTTTTGTTTCGACGCAGTGTTTAAGCTTCGACCATAATCCGGGCGTTGCAGGTAACTGGCACGATCAGGTGCTTCGCTGTGCAAACAGAAAACCTCGTTTGAGGCTGACCATGGCTGTTGTTCACCAGATTGTTGTTCAAACGGTTGCTTAAGTCTTCGTTTTAGCTCTAGGGCCAGTCTGTCCACATCAAAAGGATGGTGAACGGCGTCCTGCGCCCTGGCATGATCCAGCTGAAAGGCCAGTAAGTGTTGCGTGGGAAGGCTGATACCCGCGCGGCCGAGGCCAATACGGGCATCGGTGAAAGCCTGCAGTCGCTGCCAGGTATTCTCAATAACCGGGCTTTTCGCTTTAGAGACAGAATCGGGTTTGATCATAGTTGCCGGTCAGATAAATGATTTAAAGGACGCTGAAATACCTCTGGAACATTTGGGTTAAGCGTGAAATTGTCACGATTGCGTAATATATCCATGGACTGCAGCCAGTCATAAAATTCTGGTGCGGGTTTTAAACCCAGTGCACGGCGAAGATAGAGTGCATCGTGAAACGAGGTGGTTTGGTAGTTGAGCATGATGTCGTCAGCACCGGGGACGCCCATTATAAAATTGCATCCGGCGACGCCCAGTAAGGTCAATAAATTATCCATATCGTTTTGATCGGTTTCGGCGTGGTTGGTGTAGCACACATCGCAGCCCATGGGTAAGCCGAGTAATTTTCCACAGAAATGATCTTCTAGACCGGCGCGGGTTATCTCTTTGCCGTCGTATAGGTATTCAGGACCAATAAAGCCCACAACCGTATTCACTAATAACGGATTAAACTTTCGAGCCACGGCGTAAGCGCGGGCTTCGCAGGTTTGCTGATCCAGATTGTGATGCGCACCGGCCGACAGAGCGCTGCCCTGGCCGGTTTCAAAATACATGACGTTGTTGCCCCGGGTGCCGCGGTTGAGTGAAAGGGCTGCGTCCTGTGCTTCCGCCAGAGTGGCAAGGCTAAACCCAAAGCTGTCGTTGGTTATCTGTGTCCCCCCAATGGATTGAAACACCAGATCCACAGCAGCGCCCTGTTCAATCGCTTCGAGGGTATTGGTGACGTGAGTCAGGATGCAGGATTGGGTGGGAATCTCATAATGCTCAATGATCTCAGCTGTCATGTTTAGAAGTCGGCAGGTTTGTGCGACGTTATCAGTGGCGGGGTTGATGCCAATAACCGCATCGCCGTTGGCGAATAACAGTCCGTCTAGAATACTTGCCGCGATACC
Organism: Pseudomaricurvus sp.; assembly: GCF_965662505.1. Lineage (NCBI taxonomy): Bacteria > Pseudomonadati > Pseudomonadota > Gammaproteobacteria > Cellvibrionales > Cellvibrionaceae > Pseudomaricurvus > Pseudomaricurvus sp. Next base: position 30,111 of record NZ_CBFIHX010000009.1, read on the forward strand.
GGTTAAATCGTCCGTGGGGTGATTAGGTTGTAGGCGGGTCGATAAGTGGCCGGGCAGGCCCAGCGTATTGCGAAAGGCGGTTGTCACATGGCATTTTTTAGCCACCAATATCAAATCCTGATTGCGCATGATCTTACTGACCGCGGCCGCCATTTCAGGGGTAGTACCAGCCCGAATCTGGCTCAATAACTCAGGGGACGCCAAATCACTGAGCAGCCAATCTCTGAAATCTCCTACGGTTAAATGAGAAATGGGCTCAAACGCCGCTTTCTCATGATCATCAATGATTAATCGAGTGACGTCATCTTTCTCGTAAGGAATCAAAACATCGTCTAAAAACTGTTTCAGTGGTACAGATGCCAGTGTCATTTGGGCGACGACACGTTCTTCAGCTGAGACTGCGGCTATACCCGCAAGCCGGTCTCCTGCCCGGTCGGGCGTTGCTTTGGCCATCAGTTCCGCGAGATCTCGAAATTGATATGTCAGTGCTCCGACGGTGTTGTGAAATTGAAACCTGCGATCCGACCTTGTCATGGCTTATTCGCCTGATGGAATATGTTGTATAAGATATCCTGGTGTGAGCATTATTTGATGGCTTCTGCTTGATGACTGGATGAGGCCTCATGAACATCCTGTGTTTGTGTGGCTTTTGTCGGGTTTTGGGCCTGCAGAGCATTGTTAACGGGTACCTTTTCCTGGGCGAGGTTGACGGCACGAATCGGATAAGGAATGACTATGCCCTCACTCTTGAACCGTTTATGTAACGCTTTGATAAATGCGGAACGAATAAAAAATTGGTGAAAGTACTCCTGGGCTCGCAGCATTACGGTAAAGTTGATACTGGAACTGTCGAACGTGTGATAAACCACAAAAGTATCGTAGGTTTCGACACCCCAGGGGTGATCGTTCAGAATCTCTCTGGCGACTTCCAGCGTCACTTCCTCAACCCGCTCTAAATCGGAGTCGTAATGCACACTGACTTCGACGGGAACTGACATTTCTTTTGCCGGATAAAAGTAATTAATAATTTTTGATTTGGATAACTCACTGTTTGGCATGATAACTGTGTTGTTTGGCAGCATCTTGATCCAGGTAGAACGCCAGCCAATATGTTCAACAAATCCCTGTTCACCAGAATCCAACTCAATAAAATCGCCCACCCGAATGGGCTTGTCGATGATCAATTGCACACCGGAGAAAAAATTCTCCAGCGTAGGTTGCAAGGCTAGTGCAACCGCCAATGAACCAATGCCCAGTGACGCGATAATGGGCGTGATCGAAATACCCAATGTGCTCAGCAACATCAGCAGGCCAATGCCGATAATAAACGCGCGGCTGAGACCTTTTACAATGGTTTGGCTGTCGCGCAAGACTTCGGATTTCTTGACGTGGCGGCTGATCGAAGCCACGCACACGCGATCAATAAAAATCACTATCGCCAGTACGAATAAAATAATACTGGCAATATGGCTGTATTGAGAAATTCCTGAGTGAACAATATCGCTCGCAGTAAGCAGGTGATTTAAAAGGTTTATATGCAGCAGGATAATAAGCAGTGTAAGTGGCAAACTGCTGGATTCAATAATCAGACTGTCAAACCAGAAACTGGTTTTGCTTATCCAGCGGGTCAAATGTCTTAATACTATCCTTTTCAGCAACAGGAAAATAAGTAATGAGATGAGGCTGATGAGCAGGCAGGTAACCAGAGGAGAATCAATTATAGAAGCAAGATCGAAGCTTTGTATGATCGGTTCCTTCATAGATCTAACCTGATTTCACGAAAGAATGATCAATACATTATGCAAGCTCTATTCCGTTAATGACGTAAGGAATAAGTAGTGATATGACAAAATACTGCATCAATAGGCAGCGTTTTAGAGGAGGGCGAACACATTTGGTGCCTGCCAAGCCCTATGAGTGAATCTCGCTGATGGTTCGGTTGCGTCCTGCTTCCTTGGCCTGATAAAGATGGTTGTCCGCGGTATCCAGCATTTTCATTGAATCCGATGGGTCCAGTTGAGTGCACAGGCCAAAACTGATCGTGACTTGAAGATCTGGATGGATTGTCTGCCATGGGTATTGCTCAACGGACTTTCGTATACGTTCAGTGATGGTAAATGCTTCATGTGCATCGGACTCAGAAAAAATGATGGCAATTTCCTCACCACCGTAGCGAGCCACCACATCACCATCTCGCACACTCTTCTGAATGATATGTGCTACGGCGGTTAGCACTTGGTCGCCAATCAGGTGAGAGAAGTTATCGTTGATGGATTTAAATTTATCGATATCACCGAGGACGATTACAAACGGATGGTTATAGCGTACGGCATTGGCGTGTAACAAAGTAAACTGTTCATTAAAAAAGCGGCGGTTGTGCAAACCGGTGAGCTCATCGCGAACACTGAGTTCTTTTAATTCCAGAGCCTGCTTTTCGATGGTTTGATGAGACGTTTTAAGTTCTTGATAGGCACTGGCCAGTTCGTTGTTCATTCGATTGAAGGCGCTCGCAAAGACACCAATCTCGTCATTAGAGGTAATGTTCACTTGTTGACGTAATTCACCATTACCCATGTTCTTAACTGCAGAAGTAAGCTTTTTAAGCGCTGAAGACAGCCGCGTTCCCAAGAAAAAGCCCACAACCAGATTGATAGCAAGTGCAATGATAAGTCCTGTGTAAAGGGAGGTCTTTAGTACATCCAGATAGGCTTTGTCATTATCATTTAGGGGAGGGTCTTCATGGGTAATGACAAAAGCAACCGTGCTGCCATTCACCTGGAGGGTATCTTTATGGGAGAAGTCTGCAAATTTCACTTGCTCTCCCACATCATGGGTTTTTGTGGGTACAAGAACATGACCAACCGGATCAACCACCAAAAATTCAAAGGGAGGAGAGGTTCGACGCTCCGGACGAGGTGGAGGGGGTGATCCGGGGCCCATTCTTGGAGGCCCAAAAGAATGCCGTGGTCTCTGTCGGTTGCGGTCCATATACCCCCGCAAAAAGCTGGAAAACTGCCGTGCTTGCTCTGAAGTGCCCAAGCTGGCACCCGTGCCCAGAAATGCCCCAATACTCTGTTGAAAGACCTGATAATGCTGCTTTTTGGCCATCGACACAAAACGCTGCTCGATCAGACGAGGAGTAATTATAGCCACTACAGTCAATGTCAGAAGACTGGTGGTGAGCATGGCAAGGGTCAGTTTGACCGTTAAAGAACGTAACATATTCAGTCTGGGGGTGAATTAGTAAAGTTTCACATGATAGCGGGATTGGTGGAGTTGTTACAGGGGATGCTGATGCGGTGAACGCGTGTCAAGGCTTGGCTTCAAAGATGTAAGTCCCCTTGTGATCCATCAGTGTGGCATGGCTGACATTATGAAATTGCACTTCTTCACTATCCAAATCCAGGGTCCCGGTAATGTGAGCGTCGAGGATGTATGGTGTGGTAGGGTTCTTATTAGGAGACAGGTTGCGGCGAATAAATTCCAACAGAGCAGAGTCCGAAATTTTTATACGTTCATTCTTTGCATCAGGTATCGTTACAGAATGTAAAATATCTTCTAGGGAGTGTTGTGAAAACTTGGCTTTATTGTTCTCTGACCCGTCCAGTAAATATAGATTCAGCACACCGTATTCGTCTTCGTAGCCGATAAGTAACCCTAATACATCGACCACACAGAACTTGTGATTATTAAACATACCAAACCTACTTGGATTGATGTTAGGCGCATCCCTGTTTTTAAAAACTAGTCAAACATTATTGATCGTTGAAGAAGGTGTTTAGAGCCTTCATAAATTCATCGAACTGATCGTGATGAATCCAATGGCCAGCGTTTTCGAATTCCACACTTTGATGATTGCAGAAGTGTGCTGCACTACCATCTATGGCTGGGCTGCTGGTCCAGCTGTCAGAGCCCCAACAGATTAACGTGGGTGATGTGATTTCACGCCAGTAGGCTTCAAGGCTAATGGCAAAGTCTTCGGGTAGAAAATTGCCGGTGGCCGGATCGTACTTCCAGCCATAGCCATCATCGTATTGACACACGCCATGGGTGGCCAAGTGACTGACTTGCTCGGCGGATAAATGTTTATTGACCTTGGCCATACGGGCAATGGCTTCATCCAGGGTTGCGAAACCTCGTGGAACTTTGTTCGCTGTTTTCTGACTTTTTTCCAGCCAGTAGCGTGAGCGGTTAACAACGCCATGCTTGTTCCAGGCTTCGACAACCGAAGGGTAGGGGCCCATGGCATCCACCAGTACCAGTTTGTCGACTCTCTTAGGATATAACGCGGCAAAGCGTGTTGCAGGGTTTCCCCCTAGTGAATGGGCGACGATGGTTACGGTTTCAGCATCGAGACTGTCCACAAGGTCCACTAAATCGTGCAATAGGTAAGGGTTGTGGTAGGCGCGGTCTGGCGACCAGCCACTGTCACCATGACCTCGTAAGTCCACAGCGATCACGTGCCAGTTTTGACTCAGGTCACGAGCTACCCAGTCCCAGCTGCGGGCATGATCATGCATGCCGTGCACCAGTATCAGCGTCGGAGCTAAGGTATTACCCCAATCCAGATAGTGCAGCTTTAACCCTTGAGAATGAAAGAATTTTGATGTGGGCTCAGTGTTGTCGGACATTTGTGTGACTCTGTTTGCAATTATTTTAGCTATCTGATGCAGATTTCTATGATCGTCGAGAGTTATATCCTACTGGAAACTGTCAGAGTTCGCATCGAAAGTGTTTGTTCACCCTCTATAAAGGTTGGCGTTAAGAGTTTTGTGGTTTCTACATGCGGTGTGATATTGGTCAAAAATTTCAAAAGCTCACCGAAATCATTTCGCAAATATTGAAACCTATATCTGTCCGTTCACAAATGATACAGCTGCTCTATTTATACTGGAAGTTATAGCGATACGACTATTTTCAATAACACAAATTATTAAGCGAGGATAAAACTATGCGATTACATGTGCTAGTGACCATACTGTCGTTAACCGCAACTTCCTTTGCAGTGGCCGATGATAAAACGGTAGATGCAGCTATTGGCGGCGGAATCGGCGGTGCCATTGGTGCGGCGGTCGGTAATGAAGTGGGCGGTCGTGACGGGGCTATTCTTGGTGGCGCGATTGGTGCGGCAACAGGTGCTGCGGTAACAACTCAGGACAATGACCGTGATCAATACCGGGATGAGCATCGTAAACATCGGCATTATGAACATCACGGGAAATACAAAAAACATAGCCACTTTTGTCCGCCGGGACAGGCGAAAAAAGGGAACTGCTAAAACCCTGAAATCATCTGGTTAAGACATGTTCTTAACCAGATGATCATTTCAATTTATCCCGTTAGCTCCCTTTGGAATGTGCAAGTTCCGTGAGAGTGTGCTTATCTATTCGAGCAGCTATTTGACTGCTGAATTGGTATTTCCGTATTCATTGTTCCTGGCGATATTTCCAGCGCCAATCAAGCGATTCAGTTTGTATGATTGTGCTCTATTACGGCTCTTCTGCGGTGATGGGGTAGTTGCTCCTTGCTGTACACGGATGTTGAACTATAGAATCCAGAGTATAACGATCATAGATTAACGCAGAGTTGAAAGGAGCAGAATATGTCTGAATTACTGGTTGCAGATTACGAAATCCGTCAATTGTACGGCCGCTTTATTGACGCCGTATATCGCAAGGATGGTAATGCTTATGGAAATCTATTCGCGGAAAACGGCGAGTGGAAGCTGGCGGGAATGCATATGAAGGGTCGTGATGAAATCCGCGCAACTTTTGACAAGCTACTGGGGTATACCGCTCAGGTACAAATGATCCTGGGTTACCCAACCCTGAAAGTGGATGGTGATGAAGCCATTGCCCGTATTCATTGTACTGAAATTACCAAGATGCCGGATGGCAGTTCGTCCATGGCGCAGGGGGTTTACTATGACCGCTTTGTGAAGGAAAACGGTCACTGGGTATTTCGCTGGAGACACTTCTCACTGGGCTATCGCGGACCGATCGATTTTTCTGAAGAGCTGGTGGACGGGCCGGATTACGGCCCATTCCCCGGTATGCCCGAGTGGGATGAGGTGACTCAAACCCGCCTCAAGCAGGACTGATTTCGCAGTCTGCACTGTACTACCCTCAGTAACAAAACCCTATTGGTCAGTATGTCCAGTGTAACCGCTGTGCATACTGACAATATCGCCAAAATCACATCTCGCCAGCAATGTAATGGCTTCTGTGCGGGAAAGCCTCGGTTGTGTGGGAAAGTCTCGGTCGATTTTTGGCGCAGAACCCGTGATCAAATACCGATACACTGAGCTCATAAATAATTGTAATCAGAGATAAGAATGATGAAAAACTCCGGTTCACCCAAACTGGTGAAGTCTGCCATTCGCACCATGGAATTGTTTGCGGCGTTTGCCGAAGCCAAGCGACCGCTGTCTCTGGCTGAAGTGGCGGAGGCCATGGCAGCTCCGAAAAGCAGCTGTCATGAATTGATTCAGACACTGGTGCATCTTGGTTACGTGTTGGTGATTGATGGCGGTAAACATTACTACCCCTCGCGACGCTTGATGGATTTGGGCGAGCAAATAAACCGCTTCAATCCGATCAAGGAACGTGTCGAGAATATCTTGAAGCGTCTGCGGGACGTTACCGGCGAGACCATATTTATCGGTCGCCTTCAGGGACAGCAAGCGGTATATACCGAAGTGTTTGAGGGCATTCATGCTATTCGGTTTACCGCGAGGGCGGGAGACTTAAAAGATCTACACGTCAGTTCCATGGGGAAGGCATTGCTGGCCATCATGGAGCATGGAGAGCGCGATCGATTGATTTCAAAATTGGAATTGACCAGCTTTAATGACAACAGCATCACGGAAGCAGCGGCATTGATACAAAGTCTTCAGGCCGGTTTAGAAAAAGGCTTTTTTACCTCTGAGGGTGAATCACTGTCGGATGTGATGGGGGTGGCTGTACCGGTCAGAATACAGGGGCACCAACTGGCTTTTGGTCTTGCGGGGCCTATTTCGCGGGTGAAGAAAAACCTGCCTTCTTATGTGAAGGTGCTGAAAGAAGGGAGAGAGAAGCTTCAGCGCCAATAACCTGATTTCAAGATGATGAATGACAAAATGCCTCTTTAATGTATTCAGCAGGGTTGATTAGTCGTTCAGACGTTGTACTATCTCATCAGTTGTTTGTATCTGCATAATATTGTTCGTATATGCGAACATAAAGTTATAATAATAGCCAACCAGGAGCAGAGTATGACTGAGCTATCCGTAGAATCCATTTCCCCGGAATTGGGTGCACGAGTCTATGTCGCACCGGATCATTTGCTGGATGAAGGCGTGCCGGAACAGTGTCTGGAGTTGTTGAATAAGCATGGTGTGCTGGTGTTTCCCGCTATTGGCATCAGTGATGAATTGCAGGTCGAATTCAGTAACCGCGTGGGAAAGATGAAGCCTTCTAAGATCTATTCATCCGGTAATGGCGAGGAGAAATCCTTGGGCATTTACAAAGTGACTATGGATCCGAAGCGCGCCAAATTTATCGATTACATCGTCTCCAATGAGTATTGGCATATGGATGGGACGAGTTATGCCATTCCCCCCAAAGCTACCAATCTTAAATGTGAAATGCCTTCCAGCAGTGGCGGCGATACCGAGTTTGCCAACCTGTACCTGGCTTACGAACAGTTACCCGCGGAGAAAAAAGCACAGATCGACGATCTCAAGGTTGTGCATGGCGTTGTGGCAGCGAATCTGCGTTGGTGTAAGAACCCGTCCCTGGTTGACCTGGAACGCTGGATGCGCGATGGCCCTGCCACAGAGCAACCGCTGGTGTGGAAGCAGGCCGATGGTCGGAGCGCGCTGGTGGTAGGTTCCACCGCAGATCATATTGTGGGGATGGACCTGGACGAAGGTCGTGCTCTACTGAAAGAGCTGCTCGATTGGTGTACTCAGCCACAGTTTTGTTATCGCCATCAATGGCAGCAAGGCGATATGGTGATCTGGAATAACCCTGGCTTATTACACCGTGCGCACCCTTACACTCAGGATTCTGGGCGTCTTATGCATCGCACCACCATTACGGGTACGGAAGCGCTGTCTTGAGGTTATCCATCATTCTGACGGCCACTTATGAATCTCTAATAAATACAATACAGCAGGAGTAGAGCATGTCTAACTCAGAATCGGTAGCACCCAAAAACAAAGTCGCCGTTGTCACCGGTGCTGGCCGCGCCATTGGTTTGGGCGCCGCCATTTGTAAGTTTTTAGCCCGTGATGGTGCGGATATCGCTATGTGGGACTGGAATGTGGATGAGGCTGGCCCGATTGTGGAAGAGCTTAAAGCCATGGGGCGCAAAGTGGTTCTTTGTCAGGTGGACGTATCCAGTCGCAAATCGATAGAGGCGGCTGCGGCCACTACCCGCTCAGAGTTGGGACCTATCAATATTTTGGTGAATAATGCCGGTATCTCACCGGAAGAGGATTTTGTCGACATCAGTGATGAAGAACTGGATAAGGTTATCGATATCAACCTGAAAGGCGTGTTCTATTGTACCCAGGCTATTATTGACGACATGATCGAAGCCAAGTGGGGACGTGTGGTGAATATCTCCTCGTCCAGTGCGCAGACGGGAGCCAAACGCATGGTGCACTATGCGGCAACCAAGGGTGGCGTGATTGCGTTCACCAAGGCGCTGGCTCAGGAAATGGCGCCGCTGGGTATTACTGTCAATAACGTACCGCCGAGTACTGTCTATACTGATGGTCTGAAATCGGTGGAGGATCGTTTCCCGAATGGTTTGCAAGGGTATGTGGATCAAACGATTCCGGTGAAGCGCATGGGGCAGCCAGAAGATATTGCTAACGCGGTTGCGTTTTTGGCATCTGAAGCATCCGGATACATTACTGGCCATACGTTGAGTGTGAACGGTGGCCGCTTTATGGGGTAGTGTTTGGCGCCTCCGGCTTATATTGTCCGGGCGTCAGACTCCTGGCGCTCTTCAGTCTTTCCTGCTTTTTCTTGCGGCCATTTATGACTGGCTTTCTGTGCCTGTTGGGGGTGGTCCAAGGCTGTGTATCCATCCTCCGTGTCGATTAAAAGTCACCCAAAGTAACACCTAAGTGAAGTAAGTACCCTCAAAAGCAACGCCCCGGGCCGGTGGAGTGGCTTAACGTATTTGTTAGTAGACAACACTGTTGATTTTCTATTAACATCGACGCATGTATTTATACAACACTGGTGGTTATTTGGGCCTCATTTGGTCAAGATACACATCAGGACAGCGAACAGAATCGGATCAGAGAGGTTGGTTATGAAGTGCGAGCCCACAAAGGTGCCTTCACCAGAAGAGATTGACATCGAGGCAATCAAGGAAAAATATACCGAAGAGCGCAATAAGCGTATTCGTCCTGACGGCCAAAAACAGTACGTTAAGACGAAAGAAGAGTTTTCTGAGGAATATTTGCACGATCCTCATACACCAGTTGAACCGCGTGATCCTATCTCTGAAGATTTGGAAGTGGCCATTTTGGGAACTGGTTGGTCAGGCATTCTGGCGGCCTATCATCTGAAAAAAGCGGGCGTGACCGATTTCCGTAACATTGATCACGGCGGTGATTGGGGTGGTGTTTGGTATTGGAACCGTTACCCTGGCATCCAGTGTGATAACGACGCCTATTGCTATCTGCCGCTGTTGGAAGAAACGGGCTTTATGCCCAGCAAAAAGTATTCGGACGGTTTTGAAATCTACGATTATTTCAAAATTATCGAGAAGAAATTCTCTCTGGGCGAAAAGGCTTTGTTCCACACGTTGATTACCGGTCTGCGTTGGGATGAAGAGATCAAGCGCTGGCGCATCAGCACCAATCGTGGTGACGAAATTCGCGCGAAGTTTGTGATCATGGCTAACGGCCTGCTGAACATTCCGAAGCTACCTAAGATTCCAGGCATCCACGAATTTAAAGGCAAGATGTTCCACACTTCTCGCTGGGAATACGATTACACCGGCGGTAGCTATCGCAGCCCGGTACTGGACAAGTTGAAAGACAAAAAGGTGGCCATTATCGGCACCGGCGCCACGGCCATTCAGGCGATTCCCTATCTGGGCAAATATGCGAAGCAGGTCTATGTGCTGCAGCGGACGCCTTCACCGGTGGATCAGCGTAACAACAACCCGACCGATCCCGAGTGGGCTGCATCCCTGAAACCGGGATGGCAAAAAGAGCGCATGGCTAACTTCCACCGTGCGGCACTGGAAGGTCGTTTCCAGCCGGGCGAAGAGGATTTGGTAGGTGACTTCTGGACCGAGATTACCCGCAACCTGATGGCGGAAATTCGCGCTGAAGGTCGTGAGGACGAAATTTCCATTGAAGAGTACTACGGCCGTCGCGACACCATGGATTATCAGGTGATGGAGCGTATGCGTCGTCGCGTTGAAAGTCTGATCGAAGACAAAGATACGGCAGAAGCGTTGAAAGTCTGGTACCGCTTCCTGTGTAAACGTCCATTGTCTAACGATGATTACTACGACACTTTCAATCGTCCGAATGTGAAATTGATTGATGTATCTGGCACCCAGGGTGTCGAGTGCATGACTGAAAGAGGCTTTATTGCCAACGGTGAAGAATACGACATTGATTGTATGATCTTTGCCAGTGGCTTTGAGGTGACCAGTGATCTGGATCGTCGTTGGGGCATTGATACGTTCGAAGGTCGAGATGGTATTTCTATCTACGATCACTGGAAGTACGGTTACAAAACTTTGCACGGTACCATGACCTCCAACTTCCCTAACCAATTCTTTATTGGCTACTATCAGGGTGGTGTGAATGCGACTACCACTGAGCAGTATGGCGGTCAGGCTGCGCATTCGGCCTATATCATTAAAGAAGCGTTGGCGCGCGGCTACTCTGCTGTTGAGCCGAGCCAAGAAGCCGAAGAAGCTTACGTGAAACACATTCGCGAAACCGCTGTTGATATCAGCGAATTCCAGGCCCAGTGCCCCCCAAGTTACTACAACAACGAAGGGCAGAAGGTAAAAGGTGAGGACGGGGAATTGAAATTCCGTAACTTCCTCGGTGAACCCTACGGTCTGGGTTGGGATGCGTTTGAGAAGCTGTTGGCAGATTGGCGCGAAAAGGGTGATCTTGAAGGGCTGAAAACTGAGTAAGCCTGTTAGCGAAACTTATAACTATTAATATCAGTGAAAACATTAAGGGTAGCCGTTCTGCGTCTGCCCTTAATGTGCAAGCCAGGAGAATGTGATGCGTATTCCAACCGTTACCGATCATGGAGAGCTCAGCGACGAGGATCTTGCCGAACCGTTAACGTATCCAGTTGAAGCTTTTATTTCTCCAGAATATGCCAAAGCCGAAAAGGACCTGCTGTGGCCGAAAGTCTGGCAGATGGCCGCTCGCTTAGAAGATATCCCCAATGTGGGTGACTTTATTACCTACAACATCTGTGATGACTCCTTTGTCATCATGCGCTCCAGTGAAGATACGATTCGCGCGTTTTATAACGTCTGCCCACACCGTGGTCGTCAATTGGTGAACACGCCGGACGATGTGAATTGTGTGAAAGGTCGTAAAAAGAACTTTGTCTGCGGCTTCCATGGCTGGACCTTTAATCGGGATGGTGAAAATACATCTGTTCTGGATAAAGACGACTGGAAAGGTGTTCTGGAAGATAAAGAACTGACTTGCCTGTCACAGGTGAAAGTGGATACCTGGGGTGGTTGGATCTACATCAATCAGGATCCTGACTGTGAACCGTTGAGCGAGTTCCTGGGTGAAGCAGGACGCATTCTGAGTCACTTTGAATTTGAAAAAATGCGCTACAAATGGCGTCAGTGGGCAGTATATCCGTGCAACTGGAAAACTGCGATTGAGGCTTTCATGGAGCCTTACCATGTGGCGGGCACTCATACCCAGCTTCTGAAATACGGTGAGTTCTATGCCTACAGCAAACCTTACGGTTTGCATGGTGTGAGTGGCTTTGATGAGCGCGATGCGGCGAACAAAAACAGCCAAAGCACGTCGGTTACCCGTACTGGCCGTAAAGATCAGGATCCGCGTATTTCGACCTACGAACTGATTCGAGAAAACTACGAAACCGTAAACTACGCAGCGTCTACTGAAACACTGGTGAATGCCGCCAAGCGTTTGGTTGATGAACTGCCGGAAGGCACGCCCGGTAATGATGTCATTGCGCATCTGATGAAATCCGCCAAGGCTGATGATGCGGCTCGCGGTGTAATCTGGCCGGAAATCCCGCCAGAGGTGATGTCTGAAGCGGGTCTGGCCTGGAGTATGTTCCCGAACCAGACTATCTTGCAGGGTGTCACTTTTGCGCTGTGCTACCGTGTACGTCCATACAAAGATGATCCGGACAAGTGCATATTCGAGTCTTACGCGCTCGAACGTTTTCCTGAGGGCGAAGAGCCTAATGCAGAATGGGTTCACGCAGAACCGACTGCTGAAAATTGGGGATCCGTTTTGGCACAGGACTTCGACAACATGGAATGGGTTCAGAAAGGAATGAAGTCTCGCGGTTTCCGAGGGACTCTGCCGAATCCGCATCAGGAGCAAAAGATCACCAACTTCCACCGCCATCTGTCTCGTATTATGGGCGCTGGTGAGCCGAAACTTATTAAGAAAAAATAAAGACATAACGTTATAGGCCAGACTCAAATCCGACTCCCAGGCATGGGAACCACCGAGGTTTGGCGTCTGCCTGGCACATTAAAATTTTGGAGAAAAGAACATGTCTGTACCCGTTCATGAGCGAATTATTGATCTATTGGAAGCCGAAGGCATTGATACTCTGTTTGGTATTCCTGATCCCGGCTTTATTCACATGGCGATGAAGTGTGAGCAACGTAATTGGAAAGTCATTGCCCCCAAGCATGAGCAGAATGGTGGCTTTATGGCCGACGCCTGGTCTCGTATGACCGGCAAGCCCGGCGTGTGCTTTGGTACGCAAGGTCCTGGTGTGACTAATTTGGCGTCTGCAATGATCGTTGCCAAAAAAGAAGCAACGCCAACGATCTTTTTCGGTGGCAATCGCTCCCGTACTGCCAACCAGCGTGCCCGTGTGGGGCGTATCCAGTTTATGGATCAGATTGAGCATTTCCGTCCACTGGTAAAATACGCCGCCATTATTGAAGAGCCGGATCAGACGGATGAGATTATCCGCGAGGCCATTCGTCAGTGCACAACCGGCAAGCCCGGTCCTGTGTATGTAGAGCTGCCTCTGAGCGTGATTCACGAAACGTTCAACTGGCCGCCGCTGATGCAGCCTGAGCAATACCGCATGGTGGAACAAGCTGCCAGTGGCACGATGATTAACAAAGCTGTAGAGCTGATCAAGGCGGCTAAGCAACCTGTAATGCTGGTAGGACAGGGTATGTTTACCTCCCGTTCTCACGCTGCTGTTGCTGCCCTGGCTGAAAAGCTGGATTGTCCTATTTTGCAAACCTCTGGCTGCGCCATGACCATTAAAGGTCAGGAAGATCGTACCTTTGCTTATGGTTTCTCTCCTGCGGGCCGCGCTGCCGCCAGTGAATCGGATCTGTGTATCGCTATCGGTACTGAGCTGGGCGAACCTGTGCATATGGGTATTGGTCGTCACTGGGAAAAAGGTGATGCCAACCGTAAGTGGATCTATCTGGATCGCGATGCATCAGCTATGGGTGTTAACCGTCCTATCGACGCACCATTGGTCGGTTGCATGCGCGACATTCTGCCGCAACTGTCGGAAGCGTTGGGCGCCGATTATCAGCGTGAAGGAACGAGTGAGTTTGCCGACTGGAAAGTCATGCAAAAAGAGTGGAAGGCAAAACTGTTGGATGAAGTACCTACTGGTGGCTCTCCCGTGCATCCTGCTCGCTTGATCGTTGAGGCGACTAAAGTTATTCCTGATAATGCGATCTACGCTGCCGATGGCGGTTCAACCACCATCTACGGTTGGACTTACAGCCAATATAAACCTGAAGATCTGGTTTGGAACCAAAACACAGGTCAGTTGGGTACGGGCTTGCCTTACGCTATTGGTGCTGCGCTGGCTACTGACGCCACACGCCCTGTTGTCTTCGTGACCGGTGACTCTTCGTTTATGTTTTCACTGAATGAACTGGAAACCGCAGTTCGTAAGAAATTACCTATCGTGACTGTGGTAGCGTGTGACTACGCCTGGGGTCTGGAAGTGGGTGTTTGGAAGAAGCAGATTGGTCCTGATTCTCCTGAAACAGAAGCCCAGTGGGGTAATTGGGTGCGTTTCGACAAGATTGCAGAAGGCTTTGGTGCTCATGGCGAATACGTTGAAAACGAGGCTGATATTGCACCTACCGTTGAGGCTGCTATTGAGCGTGCTATGGCCGAGAAGAAGCCTGTTGTGATTCAGGTTCCAGTTGATGCCTACGCCAACGCCATGGACGCGCCTAACTACGAAGAATTTAAATCCTGGTATACCGATTTTAAAGCGGGTTACGGTGCAGACGCAGAAGACGCCTACTAAGCCAGCGATGCATTTGCTATGAACCCCACCCAACACCTTTAAAAGGTGTTGGGTGAGGTTGTCACAGTTTTAGTGACTGCTGTAGTTAAAACGTAGTCATAGCTTACATAACGTAGTCATAACTTAGTTAAAACGTAGTCCAAAACTTAGTCCAAACTTGGATAAAACAGTCGTTGCGAAACCACTGCGGGGTGAGAGAATTATGCGCGAATCATTGCAATTTTATATCGATGGACAATGGGTTGATCCTGTTGACGAACTGAAAACCGTAAATACTATCAACCCTGCAACCGAAGACGTTTCCGGTAAAATTGCTCTGGGTGCTGAAGCGGATGTTGATAAAGCAGTACAAGCGGCACGTAAAGCGTTTACAAGCTGGTCCCAAAGCTCTCGTGAAGAACGTCTGGCCCTGTTCGAAAGAATCCTGGACGAGTACAACAAGCGTTCTGGAGATCTGGCAGCTGCAATCACTGATGAGATGGGCGCGCCTCAAGGCCTCGCGAACAGCTTTCAGATCGGCCTGGGTCTGGGACATTTAACAACAGCCATTGATGTGCTGAAAAATTTCAAGTTTGAAGAGTTGCACGGTGCAAGCTTGATTGTGAAAGAGCCTATTGGTGTCTGCGGTCTTATCACACCTTGGAACTGGCCAGTGAACCAGGTGACAGTCAAGGTCTTCCCGGCCATTGCCACCGGCTGTACTGTGGTACTGAAAGCGTCACAGGAATCTCACTATTCCGCACAGGTTCTGGCTGAAATCCTCGATGCTGCCGGCGTCCCGGCGGGCGTATTCAACATGGTTCAGGGCAAAGGTTCTGTTATTGGTCCGGCCATGGCCGAGCACGCTGAAGTGGATATGATTTCGATCACTGGTTCTGAAACCGCTGGTGCGGATGTCGCTGCACGTTCTGCCAAGAGTATTAAGCGTGTTTGTCAGGAGCTGGGCGGCAAAGGCCCCAATATTATTCTCGACGATGACAACTTCGCGGAAAATGTGTCCGGTGGTGTGACCACCATGATGGTGAACTCCGGCCAAACCTGTAGTTCGCCTTCACGCATGCTGGTGCCTAACTCCCGAATGAATGACGCCATTGCCGCTGCCAAAGAGGCCATCACTCAAGTGACTGTGGGTGATCCAAATGGTGATTTTGCGATGGGACCTGTGGTTTCTGAAAAGCAATTTTCTTCTATTCAGACATTGATTCACAAAGGCATCGATGAAGGCGCTGAGTTGATCGCTGGTGGCCCTGGCCGTCCAGAGGGATTGGATAAAGGCTTTTATGTCAAACCCACTGTATTTGCCAATGTCAGTAACGATATGACCATTGCCCGCGAGGAAATCTTTGGTCCGGTATTGGTCATTATTGGCTATGACGATATTGATCACGCCATTGAAATCGCTAACGACACTGAGTTTGGATTGGCGGGTTTTGTCGCCGGTAATGATTTGGATGTATGTCGTTCAATTGCTCGCCGAGTGCGTGCAGGCTCTCTGTCCATCAACGGCGGTTTTGATTTTCATGCGCCTTTCGGTGGTTACAAGAAGAGCGGTAACGGTCGTGAATGGGGTGAGCATGGTTTTCATGAATACCTGGAAATCAAAGCTATTCAAGGGTATGAGCCCGCTGCAGCCGAGTAATTTAATTCGGTATCTGAGCCACGGCATCTCTTGTTGTGGCTAATGGTTGGTTAAGTGGCCAAATGGCCAGTGATCATAATAACTAATATTAAGATTGATGGAGTGGATCATGTCTCCTCAGAACATGAATGGCGAACAGGCGTTGTCGATATTTCAAGGACCGCCTCTCGCTGATGACGCTTTAGGCTCACTGACTATGGGTGAGTTTATGAGAGAGGTTGCAGAGAAGTTTGGTGATAATGAGGCTCTCTGTTGGAAGGATTTATCTGGCCAGGTACGTCGTTGGACTTACAACGAAATGTACGCAGAGTGCCGCAAGGTTGCCAGTGCCTTATTGGCCGCAGGTGCGACCAAGGATACCCGTGTTGGTGTTTTAATTAGCAACCGTCCGGAGTGGGTGTTCAGTACCTTTGGTGCTTCAATGGCCGGTGCAGTGGTCGTGGCATTGAATACGTTTTCTACCCAGCAAGAGCTGCAATATCAGCTGAAAACAGCCGATGTCGAGGTGGTGATTCTGGAGAGCGGCGTCGCTTCTAAAAACTTTGTCGACGACGTACACGCGATTATCCCTCAGCTCTCTGAATCCGTTCCCGGAAGCTTGAAAACAGCGGAATTGCCCTTCCTCCGTCGGGTTATCAACATTGATACTGATCGTGGAGAGAAAGGTATTCAAGGTTGGGGCGAGTTCATCGAAGCTGGCGAAAATATTAAGCCTGAGTTGGTCGATGCAACCATTGAAGCGGCGTGTCCATTAGACCGTGGACTGATTTTCTTCTCTTCAGGTTCTACTGCACTGCCCAAAGCGATTCAACAAACTCAGCGTGCGGCCATGATGCAATGCTGGCGCTTTGGTCGCTACTATCAGGCAGACAGTTCAGTACGGGTTTGGAGTGCCAATGGCTTCTTCTTTTCCGGCAACTTCTGTATGGCGTTTGGCAGTACCTTTACCGTTGGCGGTTGTTTGGTCTTGCAGAGATTCTTTGACCCAGAAGAAGCTTTACAGTTATTCCTGGATGAAAAAGTTTCTTTGCCACATCTTTGGCCCCATCAGGAGGCGCGCCTGACCGAGTGCCCGGGCTGGCTGGATGCTGACTTATCTACATTGAAGTATGTCGATGCCAATCTTATTTTACAGTCACATCCGGCGATTAATTCCACATGGCATCAGCCTGCCGGTTATGGCATGACTGAGACATTTACCTTTGTGGTTGGTGGTCCGGGTAGTGAGATTACCGACGGCAGCAATGGTCCGGTACTGCCAGGTAATACGATTAAAATCGTTGATCAGGATACCGGTGAAACCTTGCCTGTTGGCGAGACCGGTGAAATTGTCGTCAAAGGACCCACTCTGACAACAGGCTATTTGAAAATAGCGCCGGAAGATACCTTTGATGCCGAAGGCTTTATACACACGGCGGATGCGGGCTATTTTAACGAGCAGGGTAATCTGTTTTGGAAAGGTCGCCTTGGCGACATTATTAAAACAGGTGGTGCCAATGTGTCTCCCACCGAGATCGATTCAATCCTGATGCAGCATGATGCAATTCAAAGCGTCTTTACCGTAGGGATTGAGCACGATACGTTGGGTGAGATTGTTGTGTCTTGCGTTCTGTTAAGTGAAGGCAAAGAGCTGGATGAAGCCGGCCTGAGAGCTTTTGCAAAAGAATCTCTGGCCAGTTATAAGGTTCCTCGTCGCGCATTTTTCTTCAGTGAAGAAGAATTGCCTATGACCGGCAGTAATAAGATTCGTCGTCCAGAGCTGAAGAAGCTGGTGGCGGAGCGTATGGCTGCAGAGCAGGCGTAAAAACCTATCTTACCTGCTACCATTACCAGCTGCCTGTAGGCAATCAATCAGGAGCGCATACTTTATGCGCTCCTGATCTCAACCCAAAGAAGACAAAAACTGTAAAAGCAGTCCCCCCCCATCTGTCATAAATTAAATGGCTAAGTCTCTTTCGTGAACTCAATATCCATTTTGCCGTGAACTCAATATCCATTTTCCGTGAACACGGCGTTCCTTTCGTTGAGAATGCAGCATCCGTTTCCGGATACTGTCATCCTGATTCCCTTCTTATTTCAGCAATTTTTGAAACTCGGGTGAGATATCGATCTGGCCGGCGTTGACGAAGGCTTCGTGGTTTTCTTCGACCGACTTCAGATCGTAAGCGTAGTTCACCAACAGACCAGCGGATTGTTTAACACCGTTGGGCGATGTGTCACCCAGCCAGTTCAGGCGGGCAATGCGGGCACCGTTACCCAAGTGGAAGCGTGCAACAGGATCCAGCGGCTTTTGACCTCTCTTGGCGTTAAACAGGTAGTGAGCGCAGAGCCGTGTCAGCAGGGGTTGCAGAAGTTCACACTGAGCCGTGTCTTCGACCCAGGAGGAGGCGTCCAGTAGTTGCAGATTTTGCCGGTCTTCTTCGG
Source organism: Pseudomaricurvus sp. (assembly GCF_965662505.1). Taxonomy (NCBI): domain Bacteria; kingdom Pseudomonadati; phylum Pseudomonadota; class Gammaproteobacteria; order Cellvibrionales; family Cellvibrionaceae; genus Pseudomaricurvus; species Pseudomaricurvus sp. The sequence goes on from NZ_CBFIHX010000009.1 coordinate 48,687, forward strand.
AGAACAGAGCGCTGTCGGCATTTTCCAGTTCTTTCTTAAGCCATTTACGAAAACCTGGTATCGGCGACAGGGTAGCAAATTGCTTCAGTTGTGGAAATTCACTGCGCAGTTCCAGTACTACCTGCTTGATCAGGAAGTTACCGAAGGAGATACCTTTCAAACCTTCCTGACAATTGCTGATGCTGTAGAAAATCGCGGTATCAAAGTCGTTATTTTTGTCGTTACCGTTTGTGTCGGAAGTCTCCACAGAATCAGGCTCTGCCAGTAAGGCTTGCACGTTGCCGGCCATGCCTTTAACCAAGGCAACTTCTACGAAGATTAGCGGCTCATCGTCCAGTGCAGGATGGAAGAATGCAAAGCAGCGGCGGTCTTCGGCGAGACGGCGACGCAGGTCATCCCACCCGGTCATTTCGTGTACGGCTTCGTACTCGATGAGTTTTTCGAGTATTTGTGCCGGAGTGCGCCAGTTGATTTGTTCCAGAGTCAGGAAGCCGCGGTTGAACCAGGAGATCATCAAGTGCTTCAGATCGTAATCAATACCGGCCAAATGCGGTTGCTGGTCTAGCAGAGTCAGCAGCTGGGTACGCATTGAGATCAAGGCTTCGGTACCATTTGGTGCCATGTTAATGCGGCTGAACAGTCTTTGGCGTGGAGCTTCTACGGCGTGATAAAGAGCACGGTAGGTTTCCATGTTGGTGTTTTGCTTAAAAGCTTCTGCGCAAGCCAGAATGTCTTTGGGTTCTGGACTGAACTCTTTGTAGAGCAGATTGAAAAAGTCCAGCTGTTCCTGATCCGTCAGTGCCTGATAAGCCTGCACGACTTCGTGGGCAATGGCTGTACCCATGGCTTCACCTTTACTGGTACACAGTTGGTGGCAAAGGGCGGAGAGGGTTTGTTTTTTATCTTGACGGTTGCGAAGGGGGAGAAACTCACGGCCTGCTTCGGCGATTGAGCTGACCCATTGGCTGAACTTTTTCATAGACGAAATCTCCTGCCTGACAACAAATTGTATGAAACTTCCTTGAGTGATGTTCTTGCTTAAAACTTTTTTGTCTAAAACTTTCTGTGTATATCCTTGGCCGTATCATAGATATGCAGCACAGGGGTTGTTTATGCGCTGGATCGTGGAGTCTGGCTGGAAGGATAAGGCGGTATGGTTGACGTTAATCAACGTGTGCAGACAGGTGGTCTGCAAGAAAAAGGCCGCAACCTACGCAGCGGCCTTTTTCAGTGGCTGTGTTGATGATTCCCCTAAGTGTGGGCAATCAATCCTCAAACAGCTTTTTAACTTCGCGACGAAGTAACTTACCCATTTCGTTGTAGGGCAGTTCATCGACAACAGCGATTTGCTCCGGCACGCGAGAAGAACGCAGGTGATCCTTGATCAGCTTGCGCAATTCATCGTCGCTGGGTGTTTCTGCGTCGGGTTTGATCACCACCGCAACCGCAACCGCTTCGCCCCATTCAACGGAGGCAGCACCGACCGCCACAGCTTCGGCAATCGCTGGGTGAGTATCCAGAACATCTTCGATTTCACCCGGTGAAATGTTTTCACCGCCGCGTACAATCACATCGTCAGCGCGGCCCGCGAGGAACAGGTAGCCTTCGCTGTCCAGATAGCCTGCATCGCGAGTCGGGAACCAGCCTTCGGCATCCAGAACACTCTTTTCGCGATACTCACCGGAAACTTGTTCACCGCGAACGTAGATCTCACCACGCTCACCGGCAGGCAGTACTTTGCCTTCGTCATCGCGGATTTCCAGTTCAATCGTAGGCAGGGGTTTGCCTACAGAGCCCAGACGTGCACGAACGTCTGGATCATCAGACTGGTGCGCAGTTCGGTGATCTTCCGGGGTCAGTAGAGCCACGGTAGAACTGGTTTCAGTCAGGCCGTAAGCGTTTGTGAAGTTACAGTTCGGGAACAGATCCAGTGCCTTGGCGATCAGCTCCGGAGGCATACGTCCACCACCGTAGGCGATGGATTGTACCGAAGGCAGGGTGGCATTACCGGTTTCTTCCATGCGCGAAATCACACGGGCCAGCATGGTCGGTACCAGGAAGGCATTGGTGACCTGTTCGTCTTCAGCCAGTTTGAGCCAGACGTCCGGATCGAACGCAGGCAACATAACAATACGACGCAAGGAGTAAAAAGAACTCAATAGCGCGGAAATACCGGCAATGTGGTAAGGCGGTACACAGACCAATTGAGCGTCGGATTCTTCTGCAGTCATAAACTCGTAAGCGCCGAGGATATAACCGAGCAGGTTGGTGTGTCGCAACAGGGCCGCTTTGGGAGCAGCCGTAGTACCACTGGTAAAGATTTGGGCAGCAATGCCTTCGCCTTCACGTTCTTCGCCGGAGGCAGTCGGGGCAGCTTCTTCAGCGGCTTTGACGAAGTCTTCACGAGTCGCGCAGGTGTGGCCTTCACTCAGCCGATTGGTGCGATCGATATCGCCAATGACGTAAGCGGGTTTGATACGGTCGAGCAGGGCGCCCAGTGCGTCGTCCGCGAGACGGTAATTCAGCGGGACGTAAGGGATACCAGCCATGGCAGCGCCAAACAGAGCAATAGGCGCTGCTTCACTGCTTTCATCCAGCAGAGCGACGTGCTCACAACCACTGTTGATGAAAACTTCGGCGGCACCTTTGGCGGCTTCCAGTAGCTGACCGTAAGTCCAGCGACGTCCGTCGCAAACCAGGCCCACACGGTCGGCGCCTGCTTCGGCAGCCATTTGTAATATCAATACAATGTTCATAGATCAAACAACGACTCAGTCAGTAAAAGGCAATTAGTCAATAAAGGGCGTTTAGTCGGAAGACGGCAGAGGCTTGGCGTCTTTAGTCGGCAGCACTTTGCCATCAATGGCCAGAGCACCTTCACCCGCTTTTACGCACAGCAGCTCAACAGAATCGTCTTCGTTAACGTAACGTTTGCCCATCAGAGTACCGGCAGCAAAGTCTGGATTAACGCTGCCTTTCTCTTCGGCACCTTCTGCGGTCATTGGGGCGCCACCACACTCAACAACCAGACCGCTGCCTTTGATGACCATGACTTCAGTATTACAAACCGTACTTTTGAGTTTCGTTCCTGGTTTCATAATGTTCTCGTTCCACAATTTTTAAGAGTTAAACGCTCGTAAAGGTTAAACGCCCTGACGATTGACTCGCCCGGGCGTACTTTATCAGGCACTGTGCCTTTAGGCTTAAGGATCAGGCAATTGCGCCTTTCGATTTCAGATCTTCGATCTTGTCCCACTCGATGCCCAGTTCCATCAATACCAGTTCAGTGTGCTCGGACGCCAAAGGAGCGCGATCGGTTTTCACGGCTTCGCCGTTGAACTGTACCGGGCCGCGAACCAGCTTGATAGGCTCTCCGCCATCGGAAGCTTCCACTTCAAACAGCATATCATTAGCCAGAGCCTGCTCATCAGTAGCGATATCCAGTAAGCTTTGCACCGGAGCCCACTGTCCCGAGTAAGTTTTCAGGTGCTCACGCCAGTGGTTAAAGTCTTTCTCGGCAAAGGCTGCAACGATAATCTCGCTGGCTGGTTCCCAGTTCTTCATCAGGGCTTCTGGGGTGGAAAAACGCTCGTCAGTGGCGCATTCAGGACGGTCAATGTGCTCAAAGAAGCTTTTGATGTGCTTACCTGGGGTCAGGGTGCACATATTGATGACGCCCTTGTCAGAGGTGTAATAGTTGCCCATCAGCGGATTACCGGGGTTGGCGCCGGATTGAGGCATGCGGTTGCCCATCACCTGACCGGTCTCGATACCCATATCAATGGACGTACCGGAAGCCCACCAGGCGGTACTCAGCAGGGAAACGTCCACTTCTGTCGCTTCACCTGTCTGGGCGCGGTGGAACAGTGCACCTGCAATGCCACCGGCGATGTTCATGCCGCCAATGGAGTCGCCAAAGGCGGGAATGCCCTGAGCAATAGGGCCGCCCAGCTCTTTGGGAGACATGGCATCAGCAATACCGCTGCGATTCCAGAAGGCAGTGCCGTCGAAGCCGCCTACATCGCGCTCTGGGCCTTTGTCGCCAAACGCGCTGCCGCGTGCGTAAATAATGTTGGGGTTCACTGCGCGGATGTGTTCGATATCAAACTTCATCTTCTGGCGCTGGTTTGGCAGGTAATTCGTCAGGAATACGTCGGCAGTCTTGGCCAGTTCGTAGATCACTTCCATGCCTTCAGGCGTAGAAATATCAACACCCACACTGCGCTTACCGCGGTTGGGATGCTCAACAAAGGGACTGCGGTTGGGGTTGGTGTCGACACCGCCCATTTTGACGAAACCACGCTGGGTGTCCCCGCGTACAGGGTGTTCGATTTTAATGACGTCAGCACCCCAGTCGGCCAGAATAGCTCCGGCGGCAGGTACAAATGTAAATTGCGCCACTTCGAGGACTCTTACCCCTTTCATTACTTGTGTCATATTATTATCCACCTCCGGAATCACTTTTTAGGCGAGTATACTATTCAACAGCGTTGTTGTATATGCCTGATTTTTCCGGTATAACTTCACCCCTAACATAGGCCAAAACAGCATCTGAATGGCGATTTCTTGTCGAGTCAGATGTAGTTGCCGCGGCAGTCAAAATAAACAGTTTATGCCGTGTATAGAAGGTCATTCACAGCTATCAGGAGATTAGTACATGAAAATTGATTCTTCACTGTCCGCAGTGGTAACCGGAGGCGCATCAGGCCTGGGTTTGGCAACGGTTAAGGCCCTGCGTGCTGCTGGCGTTAAAGTTGCCATTTTTGACCTTAATCCGGAAACTGGTGAGAAAGCCGCTGCAGAAACCGGATCGGTCTTCTGTGAAGTGGACGTACTGTCTGATGAGAGCGTTGATGCGGCTTTTGCCAAAGCGCGTGAAGCAAACGGCCAGGAGCGTGCTTTGATCTGCTGTGCCGGTGGCGGTAACGCGATTCCTACCGCTCGTCGTAATAAAGAAACAGGCGAGATCGATATCTTCCCTACCGACAAGTTCGAGTGGGTATTAAAGCTGAATACTGTGGGTACCTTCCGCTGCATCACCCGTGCGGCTGCCGGCATGATGACTCTGGATCCGATCGACGGTGAGCGTGGCGTATGCATTAATACGGCTTCTGCCGCAGCTACTGAAGGTCAAATGGGACAAGCAGCCTATTCTGCTGCTAAAGCGGCGATTGTGGGCATGACATTGACCGTTGCCCGCGATCTGGCACGTGAAAACATCCGTGTTAATACCATCCAGCCAGGTATTTTCGCTACTCCGGCACTGATGAAGGCCCCACAGAAAATGCTGGATGCACTGGGCGCCATGGTGCCAAACCCAGCTCGTCTGGGGAATGCGGACGAATACGCCAGCATGGCTTTGGAAATGGTTCGCAATGGTTATATCAACGGTGAAACGGTTCGTCTGGACGGTGCGATTCGGATGCAGCCTCGCTGATTGATCGAAGCATTGCATGACACAGAAAACGGGCCAATGGGCCCGTTTTTTTTGCGTTGATTTTTTGTTTTTATAGCTTTTTTTCGATCTAAGGGTTCGTAATCTGCTTTAAAAAATCACGCGTTGCATTAAGGGCATCACGTTGTTGCGGAAACAGTTGGATACTCATAAAGCCGTGGATCATCTCGGGGTAGTTTTTCAGGGTCACGGTTGTGCCTTCGCTTTTTAGGCGTTCGGCATAAAGTTGACCATCATCCCGCAGTGGATCAAAGCCTGCAGTTATCATCAGGGCAGGGGGTAAATCCGATAGCCGGGTTGCGTAGAGAGGCGACACGTAAGGGTCGGTTTTGTCAGTGAGGTGGCCAATGTAGGCTGTGTCGAAGGCGTTTCTGGCAGCCGTGGACAGGCCATATCCGTCAATAAAGAGTTCTTTACTGGGGTAATATTTGTCGGTCAGGTCTGTAGCCGGGTAGTAAAGGATCTGAGCGTGAATCGCAGGCCCGTTTTCATCGCGGGATCTTTGAGCGATGACAGCGGCCAGATTAGCACCGGCACTGTCACCGGCAACAATGATTCGATTTGCATCGCCGTTCAGTTCGGTCGCGTGTTGAGCGGCCCATTGCAATGCCGCGTAGCTGTCATTCATGGCTGCCGGGTAGGGGTGTTTGGGGGCCAGACGATAATCGACCGAAATAACAATAGCCTGCGTAACGTTACTCAACTGCCGTGCCAGGGGGTCATAAATATCGACGCTGCCCACGACAAAACCACCACCGTGGTAATACACCATAATGGGAAGTGCTTGGTTGTCAGGAGATCCACTTTCTTTGTTTTCCGGCCAGTAAATCCGCGCAGGGATTTCAGTTCCGTCACTGGGGATTGTGATGTCTTCAGTTTTACTGACCGACTCATTAGGAAGTGCCGCACTCAGGCCATAAATTAAATTGACCGGTAACTTAAACTCGAAGTTGACGTCTGGGTCGGGTTGGTAATCAAGCTCAAAACTTAGTAGGTGCAGCGATAAAGCGGCTCGATAATCCAGGCGTCCGTGAGGAGTATAGGTCCAGCTGTAAGTAATGGCAATAAAGATCAGGAATGCCGCCAGGAATGTATAGAGAATAGGGTGTTTTTTCAGCGTCATTATTTATTGTTCTTGTGTAGGGGATAGTTATTGCCAGAACGTGACATCACAATCTTGAGTATACGAGATTACAGATGTTTTATCCGTCTAATCAAGTATCCATAGGGCTGCGAACACCTCGACTACCTTTATTGATAGCGTCGTGGGTAATCTAGTACGCGGGTAATTGAGAGTATGGGCACAAATTACTTTGATGTTGATATCCACAAGAACTAGGAATGTTTGAGTGGTATTAAAGCCATGGAAATGTTGGGGATCACGTAGCCTAGTTGCGACCCGAGAGTGATCGTGTGTTGATATGGTGCTCTGCCAGAGAGGTAAATTTAACCCATACATCGCCAGTGCTAATATCAAAGATTATCCGTCGATAACCTTGCTCGCCAACATGCGCGGTGGCAATATTCACACCTGCCTCCATTAAAAACTCGAAAGCGGCTAAGCTGTTCTTGTCGCCAACAGGCATCTGTTCACTTTTGTCAAGCTTTCTTGAGTACTTAGGAAGGGCGTCACCGCCACCAAACACTTTGGCCTCGAAATCGGTTATGGAGGTTTTGTGTCGATCACAACTGCGCTTGAAAAGTGTCATACAGTCACTACCGTAGCGGGGATTGGCTCTACTTGTGGGGTGTGGATTGTGTGGAAGAGCGAAATGACATAGACCACCGATTTTCTTCTCGGGATGCCAAAGTGAGATAGACACGCAGGACCCTAATAAGGTGTGAATATGCGTACCCGCCTTATCAAAGCAGTAATCGCCCGCATGTATTACTACTTTTTTTTTTGCTTTGTGCATAGTTTGTTTTGTTTACTGACAACTTTTAATGCTTACCAACCGCGGCATAAAGTAGACTTTTTGCCATGTTTTCAAGTGATATTTGTCGATCGGTACCACCACGCAGATATGCCTCTCGCGGCATACCATACACCACACTTGTAGCTTCG
>NZ_CBFIHX010000010.1:0-48875 GCF_965662505.1 Pseudomaricurvus sp.
CCCAAATCCTGAAGTGCCACTGCAGAACTGGCGACCGTCATTTCTGCTTTGCGCTCTGGTCTTAAACCAATCCAGGTGAGTTCTCCCTTAGGCAGCTGTGTGACAAAGCGGGAGAAAAGTCGTTGTTGACTGTTCATGGGAGTTGTCCTTTTGGTTGTCATGAGAAGCCGGGGACCGACATGCAACTGAGTGACTCGTGAATTAGCGACAGGCGAGGCTGTCCCAGGTAGCCTGATAAATATTCAGAATGCGCTGGGCTTCAGAGGCATTGTCGCCCAGAGTACGGCGTTGATAGTGCGTTATCAATTTTGTCAGGTAACGCTGATGAACTTCGTTACCTAAATCCCAGTGGCTGCCGGTTTTGGATACGGTGGGTAAACCGTCGGTTTGCGGGTTCCAGCGAGCGCCAATCACTTCATAATCCCGACCTTTTTCAGTCACCATGGTTTCGTGCAAAAGCGCAAAACCCTGGTCGGCCAGATATTCTCTTAAATCAAACTGGGTCGTGGCGGGACAGAATAAAAAGTCCAGAGGCTGATCTGGATGTCGAGGCAGTATTTTCCGCAGAATCTCGACGCTGTGTTCGCCGCCCACGCCGGCAATGATAACCAGATGACGCTGATCTTCGGAAAACCTGAGTTGACTGGCGTCGGCGGCCAGAGCTTGATAGCGTGCGGCAGGATAGCAAGTCAGTCTTTGCTGCAGGTCTGTGATCAGGTGTGGTACCTGATCGACAAAATGCACCTGCTCACATAGTCCTCTGGCGAGTATTTTGATGCCAAGGTATCCGTGGTCACAACAACAGTCCCAGATACTAGTGTATTGCCCGCTTTTCTGAGCAGCCTCAACCCACTGATAGAGCGACCTTAGTCGTGCGCCCAAATAGGGGAGTTTCGGCATGACGGTGTCAGAAGCGTTCGGTGGCAAGGGCATGGTGGGTTATCAGTCTTGGGGCCATATCTTGGAGGCGTTAGGTTGGCAGGAACCGGAAGTGGCGCCATCTTAAGGAATTTACCCGGCTTTCGCTACCCGTGTGGTGAACGGCTGAGTGCCTGCTGGTATAGTCGCTCAAGGATATGCACCAAAGGTGGTTATAACAGCTAAGGTTAAGGTTTACAGACAACATTCAACAATAACCACAGCTCAATAACGGTCAGGAAGGGGCGGAAAGGATGGCAGGAACAAGTTTACTGGCGCTGATCGATGACATAGCCAGCATGCTGGATGATATTTCAGCAATGACCAAAGTCACGGCAGGAAAAACCGCAGGTCTTCTCGGTGATGACCTTGCGTTGAACGCCAATCAACTGACCGGTGTCAGGGCAGAGCGTGAATTGCCCGTGGTTTGGGCTGTCGCCAAGGGATCCTTGATCAATAAGTGTATTTTGCTGCCATTGGCGTTTTTGATTTCAGCCTTTATTCCCTGGCTAATTCAGCCATTATTGATGTTGGGCGGTGCGTATCTTTGCTATGAAGGCGCTGAAAAAATATGGCACTGGCTAAGTCATCGTTCGAAGAAGGGAGAGCCTGAAGCCGTAGAGAATACTCCCAGGCCAAAGCTTACGATGTCTGCCGAAGAGTTGCTGATCTTCGAGAAAGACAAAATTAAAGGTGCCATCCGCACGGATTTTATTCTATCCGCAGAAATCATCGTTATTGCTCTGGGAACGGTGCAGGAGATGTCATTAATGGGGGCCGTGGTTGTGGTGTCCCTGATTGCTTTTTTGATGACCGCGGGTGTGTACAGTGTTGTCGCCGGTATTGTGAAGCTGGATGACTTGGGGTTGTACCTGATTCAGAAAACCGAAGCGGATGATTCGGTGTCTGATTATGTGGGACGAGGCATTCTTAATTTATGTCCCTGGTTAATGAAAACCCTGTCAATCGTAGGCACTCTGGCGATGTTTTTGGTGGGTGGTGGTATTTTAATGCATGGACTTCACCCAGTGGCTCACTTTTTTGAGCACTGGTTTGACGCGCATCAGGTCGCAGCCTGGTTGACGACCGTTGGGATGATGCTGGTATCGCTGATTTTTGGCTGGGTTCTGGGTACCGTTCTGGTCTGGATCATGGGTCTTTTCCAGCCGTCGGCCAAGCACTGATGAATATTAAGCACTGATTAACATCAATCACCGACTAAAGCAGGGCCAGTAATGGATATGACCTCATTCAGCGTTTCTCGATGTGCCGCAATCCTCTTGTGGAGTGTCGTGGCTGTTCCCTCTGGGGCCGAGACAACCTCTTTAACCAATAACGCTGACAGTATTGATCGCAAAACGGTCAGCAATAATGAACGTAACAACGATATGGAGAACCCTATTGTGAGCAACTCTAACGTGAATATAGACGCTATTAACCTGATGCATCCCGAGCCCACGACCTATACCAGTGGTCAGCCGACCAAGGAACAGCTCAAAGACATGTCTGATTCCGGTATCAGACATGTGATTAATCTGCGACCCGATTCAGAAATGGATTGGGATGAACGTCAGTATGTTGAATCGCTGGGGATGACTTATGCTGTGTTACCCATTGCCTCTCCGGCCGACCTCACGACCGATAACGCCGCTGCGCTGGATAAGCTACTGTCGCAGGCCGGGGATGAAATGGTGCTGGTGCACTGCGCCAGTGGCAATCGCGTGGGAGCGGTAATCGCCATACGCGAAGGCAAGTTAAAGAACGTGGGCCTGGAGCAGGCGATTGAGACCGGAAAGCAGTGGGGGTTGACCAAGATGGAGCCTCAAACTCGTGAGGCCCTCTCAGAAAATTAATAGTCAGAAAATTAATAGTCAGAAAAAAGAATGGTCAGAAAAAAGAATGATCGGAAAATTAACGGCCAGAGGATGGGTGTCAGCTGACGAGTGTCGGTAGCTGGGATTCCAGATAGTTTAGGCACCATTAAAAAAGGCAGGGGGATACTCCTGCCTTTTTTGCGTTAACCAGCCTGGTTTACACCAGCTTAAAGTTAATCCGTTTTTTATCCAGATCAACTCGGTCAATCAAGACCTCAACCGGCTGATTAAGAATAAAGCTTTGTTCTTCTCCTTTCAGCATCATACGCTCAGGGTCAAACTTGAAGGCCTTGGGATCCAGTTTCACAAAACCGTTAATGCCCCAGTCGTTCAGTTTTACGGTAACGCCTTGCGAGGTGACCCGAAAAACCGTGGCACTCAAAGTTTGCTCCGGATTTTGTTGCTTGAACTCCTCCACAAACAGGCAGTAGAGCCATTGTTCCAGATCTCGACTGGCAGCGCGGGTAGTACCGATGCGTGCCTGCATTTCGTTTAACGCTTCCTGTGTCGGAGCTTCAACTGCGTCTCCGCCTTGCAGGATTGCACGCAGGGCGCGGTGGTTGTAGAAATCGTTGTAGCGTCGGATCGGCGAGGTCACTGTGGCGTAATGTTGCATGGCCAGACCCAGATGCGGTGAGGCTTCAGTGGTCAGAACACCCGCTTGCAGCATCAGTCGGAAAGCCGCCAGTTGTGGAGCCGCCTCTGGGTTCTGATGCAAAGTTTTGATCAATTCGCGATAACCGTCGAGGCTGAGTAGATCCAGCTCGGCCAGTTCCGGAAAGTCTTCAGCGATAACTTTGCGGATATTGTCCAACCGCTCACTGCGGAATCCCTTGTGAGAAGAGTAAATGCCGCTGTTGGCGTGCTGAGCAAAGAAATCACCTGCCGAGCGGTTGGTTGCCAGCATCGACTCTTCCACAATCTGTTGCGCCAGATTCCGGCTTTGACGCTTGATCTCTGCAATGTGTTTTTGATCGTTCAATACCAGATCGTAGTCGTCCCGCTCTTCCATTTTGAGCATGTGTTCACTGCGGTAATTGTTCAGTGCCTGACTGCAGTCCAGCAGCGCTTTCAGTAGCTCGTGGCTGTCTGCGGGAACCGCATCGGTCTGATCCTGTTCCAGAAACGCGGCCACGTTTTCATAGCTGAGTTTGTGGGCTGAGCGGACAATGGCAAATTCAAACTGTGTACTTTCAATGGTGCCGTCTTTGCTGATTTGCATCTGGCACAACAGTGCAGGGCGGTCTTCGCCGGGCATCAGGGAATAGGCGTTGTGAGACAGCTCTTCCGGCAGCATGGTAATGGCCTGACCGGGCAGATAAGCCGTGTTAGCGCGTTTGTATGCGGCTTTGTCCAGTGCCGATCCCGAGGCAATGGAAGAGGTGGGGTCGGCAATGGCGACTTTCAGCAGCCATCCTTGATCGTTGGCCTCGACTGAGAGGGCGTCATCCATGTCTTTGGTGGTGGCAGAGTCGATGGTGACGAAGGGTTGATCCTGCAGTGTGGTGCGGGATTGGTAATCTGCCAGCGAGTCCAGGGATTGTTGACGGATGCTGTCCAGCTGGGCCTGTTCCTCTTTCGTCCAGCGGGTCGCTAAGTTGTGCTTGTGGCAGACGACCTTATGTTCGATACCGACATCACCGGGTTTGCCCAGGATTTCGACGACCTTGGCCTGTCCTTTGCCATCTTCAAAAGGGTGGCGAGTCAGGCGACACACCAGAAAATCGCCTTCCTGTGCTTTGTTGCGAGCTTTGGGGGGCAGAAATACCCAGCGATTCAGTTGTGGCATGTCGATGGCGATAAAGTGGCCTTTACCGCGTATCAGGTACTGACCGATCAGAACCTTGGTGGTGGAACTGATTAATTTGTCCAGCTCGACCTCAATCTTGTTGCTGTCCGGATTGTCTTTCTTTTCGGTGACACTCACTTCTACTCGATCACCGGGCAGGACACGTGCCATCTCATCAGGTGCCAGGAAGGCTTCTCTGCCATCGTCCAGCGTGACAAAGCCGAAACGCCCCTGGCTGCCGCGAACAGTGCCTTCGGCCAGGTTTTTATCGGAACGGATGGTTTCTTTAAGCTGGTTCAGTTGTGACAGAGCGTTCAGATCAAGCATGAGAGGGGAGCATCTTATGGGAGGTCGTAGTAAAACTCGCAGTTGGCGGGTCGCTAAGGCGGCCATAATAGCAAATTCACCCTGCAGATAAAGTGACAGGTTGATGCAATGGTGGCTAACAGGGCAGTTAATTTCTCCGGTACCGAGAAAGACCGGGTGTATCTTCGGTATAATCGCGGGTTACGAGTAAAGCCCAGAGGTCATTTTCAGGGCTATTTAACGCATACAGGACGGTTGTTACCCTTATGAAAATCCAAACCGCGATTACCCAAAAGTTAGAGCAGCATTTCTCCCCAGCCCATCTGGACGTGGTCAATGAAAGCCACATGCACAATGTACCGCCAGGTTCAGAGTCGCATTTTAAGGTTGTTCTGGTGAGTGAAAGCTTTGAAGGTTTACGTCAGGTCCCGCGCCATCAACAGGTGTACAAGGTATTGAGCGAGGAAATGGCAGGGGAAGTGCACGCACTGGCGCTGCATACCTACAGCCCCGAAGAGTGGCAGGCAACGGGGTTGGCACCTGATTCACCTCAATGTTTGGGTGGTTCCAAGGCCGATCGCTAAACCTGTTATGACGTCAATTGGTGGTGTTCAAAAAATCATCAGTTGGCTACAATGGCGCCCTTTTTGATGGCCAGCGTCAGATGCTGGCTGAATATCCTGATATTTTATCGATGTTGAGTTAGTTAGACGTTATGAGTCAGTTTGTTATTGCCGCCCTCTATAAGTTTGTCTCCCTGCCGGATTATCAGGAGATGCGAGATCCTTTGCTGGAGCACTGTCTGCAGGCGGGTGTGAAAGGGACGCTTCTGCTGGCCAGTGAGGGTGTCAACGGCACCATTGCAGGCAGTCGGGAAGGGATAGACAGCGTTCTAAGCTATCTGAAAGCTGACGAGCGTCTGGAAGGGCTGAGTCATAAAGAGTCCATTGACGAAGAAATGCCGTTTTACCGCATGAAGGTCAAACTCAAAAAAGAGATCGTCACAATGGGGGTAGAAGGCATCGATCCCCGCCGAGTGGTGGGGACCTATGTGGATCCCAAAGACTGGAATGATCTGATTTCCGATCCTGAGGTAGTCGTTGTAGACACCCGTAATGACTATGAATATGAGCTGGGCAGCTTTCAGGGAGCCCTCAACCCCAATACCAAGTCGTTTCGCGAGTTTCCTCAGTATGTGGCAGAGAATATGGACCCTGCCAAGCACAAGAAGGTGGCAATGTTCTGCACCGGTGGTATCCGTTGTGAAAAGTCCACGGCGTATATGAAAGAGCAGGGCTTCGAAGAGGTGTATCACCTGCACGGCGGTATTCTGCAATATCTGGAAGACGTGCCTGCCCAGGAAAGCCTGTGGGACGGTGAATGCTATGTGTTTGATAATCGTGTGAGTGTGGATCACAACCTGCAGCCAGGCACTTACGACCTCTGCCATGGTTGTCGTGAACCCATCACCGACGAGGACAAGCTCTCAGACAAGTACATCGAAGGGGTGACTTGCCCCCGTTGTCATGACACCCAAACTCCAGAGCAGCGGGCGCGTTTCATGGAGCGTCAAAAGCAGATTGAACTGGCGCGTCAGCGCAACGAAGTTCACATAGGTGCTTTACCTCCTGAGCGTCAGGTTTCAAAAAATTCAAAAGACTGATCGTTTTAACTTTCTACGACTTCAACTCTGTCCTGTCTCCTTTGTATGACTGTTCAAAGGAGACAGGATGATATTCAGATATACGGCCAGTTATCAGCATTGGCTCTAGTTAGCTTACCAGCTTGGTCATTGTGACCAGGGGTCTATCTTGTCCAGACTTGGGACGGGCTTCTCTGCTTCACGCATGTCACTGTGGGCTTGATCGCAAAAATGTCGCTGTCAGATGTTGGGGGCAGAGGGATTTGTTTATTATCGCGCCGCTTGAAGCTCAGATATGGCCATGAAACCGCAGGATCTTTCGGCTTTTCGAGGGATTTGAAGGGTATTCACTGTACTATCGTGCCACTTAGTGGTCTAATTCTCGCCAGAATCGTACAAATTAAGAAGCAGCTTTACGGGTCTAAGTGTTTTTATTGCCCCCGTATTTATAAAGCCTGTTGTGTTAAATGCTGTTATTAATTCTGTAGGTGTTACAGATTTAAGATGTAGAGCCGTAGTTGAGAAGTAATGAATTTAGAAGCCTGGACCGTTGATTTAAAGAGCCTGAGTGCTACCCATGAAAGTGGCTTTCGATTGGAGATAGAAGGCAACCCGAAAGACCCCAGTGCTGTTCATCCTGGCAAGTTCCCCAAGGGACTCACTAGTATTGAGCAAGTGCGACTGGTTCGTTTGGGGGTGGAAGCTATCACAAAAGAGGCTAAAAATAGCCGGTCAACCAGACCTGTGGTTAAGAAGCCCGCCTATATCCCGCCGGCGAACAAGCCGAAGCGTGCGACACTATCTCTGAAGAAAAAGTCCGAAGACTCCCCGCCTGCCTGATACGGCTGATGTGTGCCCCGTTGTTCAAGTTGTAAGACGCTTATCGAAGGTCATTAAAAAGGCGCAGATGCGCCTTTTGAGATGGCTCTTGTGTGAGCCGTTTTGGTTGATAAGTCTGTCTCGTTTTAAGAGCTCTGCCAGCCTCGAATTGAGAACTGTCTATCGATATACGACCTGACCTTTCATTAGCATGGTGGTCTGGTGGTCATCGACCAGCTTGAACAGGTTGTCAAACTTGTCTGCCGCAACGTCCGTTGGGCTTCCGCCGGCATCTACACTGTATGTCACACCGCTGATCAAAGACGTCAGCTCATCAGACACAGAATCCATTGCTTCGAAAATTGACGCTGTGGTGGCGTCGTCCAGAAACAATCGGTTTTGTTTGGTCTGGCTCAGGTATTGATCACACTCTTTTAGCCAGTCTTCACGTTGATCCAGGAACTTGCGGATATTATTCATACCACCGCGGTGCTGGCTGACCAGTTGCTTATCCCGGTAACTCTGAAGGCTTTTGATGGAAGAGGTAATAAAGTCCAGTTTGATGTCGTTACAGTATTTTTCATTTAGGTAGCTGGGGAATTCGCCATCTGCCATGGCGCTACCGGCCAGAAGCAGTACAAATGGGGCGAAAAGCATTTTGATTTTCATAATCGGCTGCCTGAATTGTTTTATGGTTATTAGTGCCGCACTGCTTAGATCCCTTCGCGGCAATTCACGCTACACCTGTGATATACGTCACGTTACTGTCGCATGTCAACACTGCGCTGGCATGAAGAAGCACATTCGGCCTAATTAGACCTCTTTTGGCTGTAAATGACTTTTCAGTCTAAAGTATCGGCAAACTGGTAGAGGGCATGGTGATTACTGACCAAAGACCTCTATCGGGTTGTCATTAAGGTGTTATGCAGTTGGCGATTTAAGTCAGGCAGGAGGCTTAAACCGGGTCTGGCCGTTTGTCTCCGAAGTGATTGAGAAGGGCGGGAATAAAGCGTTGGAATGTTCCGGTCATCAGAGCGAAGTCGGCGTCAAACTGCGCGGCTTTGTCACCATCGGCACTGTCCTGAGCCTCGCTGATGAGCTCTTCACCAAACTTTAGGCGTTTGATCGACAGGTCGTCTGCGAGCATATATTGCAGGCATTCATCCCAATTCAGAGCGAGTTTTACCGCTTGCTTGCCGGCATTCAGGTGAGGCTCAATTTCCTTGCCCAGCAAATCCTGCTTTTTACAGCGAACGATGCCGCCTTCTTCGCGCTGTTCCCGCAGCTCACATTCATCACCCAGCTCCAGATCTTCTGGCAGAGGTTCGCCTTTCAGCCAGCTGGTCATGACAACGGCGGGTGATTCGGTGACCTGAACAGGCACTACCGGCAGGCTGCCCAGGGTGTCGCGAAGTAGCTTCATCCATTCTTCGGCTTTTCCGTAGGATCCGCTGTCGATACACAGCCAGCCGTTTTTGATGTCGATATAACCAAACGTGCGGTGGGTTTTGGTGAAGGCCTGGGGTAGACAGTCGAAGATAATTTCTTCTTTAAGCGTCTCTTTTTCTTTGCGATAAACCCGGCGATCTTCTTTTGCTTCAATGATCTTAACTTTGTCTTCCACTTTCTCCCGAATCACGGAGGCAGGCAGAACTTTTTCTTCTTTGCGCGCGCACAGCATAAGACAGCCATTGGCGCTGTGGTAGAGCTCCTGACTGATGTCGCCCATGGGGCTTACCCAGCCGTAACGACTCGTTTCCTGACGACCACAAGGCGTGAAGGCCTGAGGTTGTAGTAACTCCGCAAGCTGTTCGACATCGGTTTCGAAAGGGCTGGTGAAACGGTATAGCAGAAGATTTTTAAACCACATAGATAACCTGTTTGAACATCTTGAAGGAGTGCGGAAAAAGGCCGCGCATTATGGCCTAGCCAGTAACTGACTACAACCAACCTTGCAGGTAAGTGGTGAGTGTTTGTGAAAGCTGTCGATAGACGAGGAGGCTGCTAAAAAATCACCAGAGAGGTGGTTTATTGATCGCCAGTCATGCCATGCTGATAAGCAGACCAGAGCCTCCATGCTTCTATAATTCTCTATTATTTATGGCTAGCTATTTTCTATCGCTAACCATTCAGAGCCTGACCGACCAGTGACCCCATCGCATCCGAAAGAGGCAGTTTAAGGGCTGCGGCGTGGCCGTCTTCTGACATTTTGTTCCAGGTTTTACGGATGATGTCGACGATTTTTTCATCGCTGTGTTGAGCGGCAAAGTCTTCCAGGTGATAGGTCAGAAACACCAGGCAGGCAATGTCTTCCAGAGTTTGAGCTTCCGAGTCGCGTTTAAGCTGTTTCTTTTGCAGTAGGCTTTTGGCGCGTTCTTGTTCGTCTTCACTGTAGCCACAATCGGCCATCAGTTCGGCGGTTAGCGTTGCGTGAAATTTAGCCAGTTCTGTGCGCCAGCGCTTGTAGCCCGGACGATCCATGGGGTAATCCCGGCGGGCAATGGCCCAGCGCTGGATATGCTGTGCACGACAGGCGATTTGCAGAATTTCGGAAGCGTCGGGCTGAAAAGACGCCAAACACTGTGACATACGTTGCCCATAGAGCCACTCTTTCGCTACAGATTGCCCCTGATGTTCTACAGTATTGGGATCTTGCTGATTTTTGTCATCAATGGCACTCAAAACCTGTTGTAAGCGATCATCTTGGGTCATGGATTTTCTCTGCCTGTTTTTGCCTGTAATCGGTAGCCAATGTATGACGACATGATAGGGAGTTTATAGATAATGGGTATTTTCGGACTTTTTGCATTAGTTGTAAAAGATTTAATCCAGATCAAGAACTTGCGCGGTTGATTCATGTGTAATGGCGCCAGTTCAGAAACAACATCCTACTGAGAGAGAATGAAACATGAAAAAGGCATTAATTGTATCCTTGGCTGCAGCAGTTTCTGCAATCACTTTTCCTGTCTGTGCCCAAACTTATCAGGCCGGTGATTGGGTTGTGCGTGCTGGTGCAACCGAGGTTGCTCCTGCTGAAAGTAGCTCCGCTTTAACACTTGATGGCACTGTTTTACCTGCACCACTCAGTGGGAACTTGAAGGTGGACGACGATACTCAGCTGGGTTTAACCGTTGAATATATGATTACCAATAATGTGGGTATTGAACTTCTGGCAGCAACGCCGTTTTCGCACACCGCAACTGTGACCAATGCGACGGCGCTTCAGGGGCTGGATGTGGCTGATATCAAACACCTGCCCCCCACTCTGAGTGCGGTGTACCACATTGATTTGGGCAATAATTTTCAACCTTATTTAGGCGTAGGCATCAACTACACGACTTTCTTTGATGAAGATACCACCAGTGCAGCGGATGCAACCTTTGCTACTTTGGGTTTGACCGGAGGTGATGTAGAAATGGATGACTCCTGGGGTGCATCGTTCCAAGTGGGTTTTGATTATCACTTGAATCAAAACTGGTTGGTAAACGCCTCAGTGCGCTGGATCGACATTGATTCGACCGCTACTATTAAGTTCGATAACGGTTCCGAGATTGAGTCGGATGTTGAGATTGATCCTTATGTCTATACGCTTTCTGTCGGCTATAAGTTTTAATTTGTGGTAGCACGTCAATCGGTGAAACTAGTGATTAAACAGTAGAACGAATAAACCCGGCGTTTGCCGGGTTTATTGCTAGATGGCTGAGCGATCAAAAGCTCGGTCTGATCAGACGATGGACTCAGCGTGAGCGATTCTTTTCAGTCCTTCCATATCTAAAATCTCAATATCTTTCTTATCAACACGTATCAGCTCGCTTTTTTGCAGACGCCCCAGAACCCGACTCACGGTTTCAATGGTTAGGCCCAGATAGTTGCCCATATCGGAGCGAGACATGGGTAGTTGGAAGGCGGTGGCTGAAAGTTGTCGGTGATGATTCCGCGTGGAAATACTCAGCAGTAAAGAGGCAATACGTTCGTCAGCGCTGTTTTTGCTGAGTAGTGTGATGAGTTGTTGATCAGAGGTGATCTCTTTGCTCATCAATTGGAAAAAGTGACGCTGCAGAGTAGGGAGCTTCAGACTCAAACCTTCCAGTTGCGAGAAGGGAATCTCACACACCGCCGAGGTTTCCAGCGCAATGGCGGAATTGGTGTGATGATTTTGAGCAAGGCCATCCATACCAAGAATCTCCCCGGGCAAATAGAAACCGGTGACCTGTTCCTGTCCGTCATTGGTGATATTCAATGCCTTGATGGAGCCGGATCTAACTGCGTAGACGGACTCAAACTGATCGCCAGATCGATAGAGGTATTCACCTTTTTGCAGCGGACGACCGCGTTGAATAATGTCATCAAGCTTATCGATATCATCGATATGCAGACTGATAGGAAGGCAGATGGCGCTCAGTCGGCAGTCACCACAGGACACCAGAGGGTTGTGGTGGCACTTTTTCTCGTTGCCGGAAGTTGTTGGAATTGTATTGCTCATAACATCAGCTCTGACAGGCTTACGCAGAATGACGGTTCTGCAAATTTGCCGATATTGTCCTACAGGGCTGGGGGTTAGGTAAAGAGGTCATACACCTAGTGTGAAGAATATACTCCAGCGTGGGGATCTTGAGCGCGCGCGCCGTAAAGCGTGTGCTGCGACGGGTCGCAATCAGGATTAGGGTATGCTGGTGTCAAATATTTGGCGGGTTAAGGGTTTTTCATCACCGCCACCAGAAAAACCAGGTGGCGACTTAATTGTCTGTTTCATCCATATTGCCGTTCTCATCTTTATGGCCATTCCTAACCGTTCGTGGGGTTAGTGACTTTTTTGCTTTTAGGTCTCCAGTGCCCTTGATTGGGTGAGGATGTGGCGACGCGATTACGTTCTTTCCAAATCTAAGGTTGATGGTTAAAGGATGTTTGGCTGAATTGTTGATGCAAGCCCATACACAATGCTGTTAATT
The DNA here is from genome assembly GCF_965662505.1 of Pseudomaricurvus sp. NCBI lineage: Bacteria > Pseudomonadati > Pseudomonadota > Gammaproteobacteria > Cellvibrionales > Cellvibrionaceae > Pseudomaricurvus > Pseudomaricurvus sp. Next base: position 12,298 of record NZ_CBFIHX010000010.1, read on the forward strand.
GGAGAATGCCAAAGGTTGTCAATGTCAGAATATTATCCTTAATTTCAAACAGGGAATGGTTGGGATCAAAGTGCATCCTCGATATCAGTGAATTTAGCAGTTGAGCTAAATCCAGTTGGTAGCGTTGCTTGAAATAGCTCAGGTCCAGTTGATGGTGGCACAGCAGTTGGTTAATGGCCTGCTTAATGTGAGGATGGGTTGATTCAATCGTGTACTGATCAAAGTCGTGGACAAGATATTTGTCCAGTGCATCTGGATTTGTTGAGCGCAGGTTACCTATGGCACTGGCATTGCCCGGCCCTAGTCCTAGCGAATCACTGACATTCTGGCAATTGTAACCCAGCGAATTGCGCAGCAGGTGGTTTCTTTTTTGGGCACTTGCTAGCGGCGATTCAGGGCTGACAAAGTGATCATTGCCCAGCACCTCATACCCCAACTCGGTCAGGCTCCAAAACAACTTTTGAAAGCCGGTACTATCCGTGGCCGTAGACTTATTCACAGGGGTAAATACAATGCTGTCTGGTTTTCTTCCAATTTCCTGGAGGGCTTGATTCATAATGTCTGAAGGAGATATCGGTAGAGATTGCAGCTGGATTCCAAAATGTTGGAAATTAAACCCCTGAGCCAGTGATGAGCAGTATCGTAGTGCCTCGGCGTTTAATGATTCGTTTGGGGCGAAGATAAATTCAATTGCGTTAAACCCTAAACCTTTAAAGAGGGCCAGACGCTCTGCTTCGAGCTCGTTCATTTTAAAGGCTACGCAATAGAAGTTTCCCATGCTGTTACTGAGCTCAAACTGCCTGCCGAGGAAATACATTAACTGGGTTACGTCCGTATTATCGAGTAGGTTGTGAGGGATTTCCCACCTCAACCAGGGAGAGTGACGACCTTTGAACTCTCGCTGACGGTAGTTTATTTCCCGGAGTAGCCCATCCAGTAGAACTGGATTTGTTTGAGATTGCATTGAGGGCGTTGGCACAATGTTTCTCGGCGCAGAGAGGTACAACCCTAATGATGAGCGATTCAGAGTGCTCACCGTCGAGGCCGTTGAAGGGGCAGCTTTCACTTGATGATCACTCACGGAAGCTTCCCAGTGATAACTGGCCGGCAAGCAACTTTCTGAAATCGAAGACTCAGTTGAATAACACGGTTGTTGGCAGCATGCGGTCATAGAATCACCGAAAGGTAGCGGGTTGGTTAGAAAGTAGTCTATGCGGATGGAGGCTGGATCATCTTGATGCAGGTCAAGAGAGGTGGGGGTAACCCGGGTTGCTGGCACTTGAAACAGCTGATTTAATTGCGGTAGCGAGTCGTGGCAGAAACTCATGGCTATTCAGGCTTTACTACTGAGGTGTTTTGCCGCATGTTGGGCAGAGAAGTTGTTTTGGTTGGCGCGTGGTTTCTCTGCTGTTGACGTGAATCAACAGCAACTTCTTCAGATGGACTACACTACAAGTCACAAATTTACATTTAGGGAAGCCTATAAATATGTCTAAGCAGGATACATTGTTTGTAATTGTTGATCCTACCCAGAAAGAACACGCCGCTTTGGAGCGTGCAGTCATCACCTCTCGTTTGCGTGACGTCAGTCCCAAGCTGAAAGTTTTTGTCGCGGTGGACTCGGCGGCGGTTTCTCTGGATGCTGAAAATCCGGATCTATACCGAACCAGCGAGTGGTTTGAGAATCTTAAAAAGCCCATGATAGACGATGGGCTGGACTTCACTTTGGTCATTTGCTGGTCCACGCAGTGGCATGAAGCGGTTCTTCAGGCGGCTAAAAGGACCGAAGCGGATTTGATTCTAATGCCGGACTATTCCGCGAAGGAAACCCGCAATCGATTTAGTGATGCTAAATGGCAGGTGTTGCGCCACGCGACCTGCCCAGTACTGATCTGTCGCCCAGGAGCAGACAGTCAGCGCAAGGTGGTTTTGGCCGCTGTCAAAATGCAGGACACCTCTCCACAGTACACTGAGCTGTGCGATAAGATTATTGCCCGGGGTAAGTGGATGGCCGAGCGTTACAATGCTGACTTTCAGGTGGTGAATGCCTACGCGGATTCATTAAGCTACCCGGATCGCGGCAATATGGTGCGCAAGCTGGGTATCGATTCAGATAAGATCCATGTGCGTCAGGGGTCTCCCGACGAGGTGGTTGCGGATGTTGCGGAAGAGGTGGACGCAGACATTATCGTCGTCGGGACGCTGAAGCGTCGCGGTGTCATGTTGGCCATGCGGGGTAATACGTCTGAGCAGGTGATGGGGCGTGTGCGACAGGACATTATGACGCTTAACTAATTGATAGTTATAGAGCACAAAAAAAGAGGCATCGTGCCTCTTTTTTTGTTTGGGTTTTTACTTTCCGGTTATTAGCTCGGGAAAGAAAATTGCACACCCTCACGAACACCACTGGAAGGCCAGCGCTGAGTGATGGTTTTACGGTTGGTGTAAAAACGCACACCGTCAGGACCGTAAGCGCTCAGGTTACCAAACAGTGAACGCTTCCAGCCGCCGAAGCTGTGGTAAGACACCGGTACTGGCAGGGGAACGTTGATGCCAACCATGCCCACCAAAATGTTGTCGCTAAAGTAGCGAGCGGCTTCACCGTCACGGGTAAAAATACAGGTACCGTTGCCGTACTCGTGATCGTTGATCATTTGCATGGCCTCGTCCATGGTCTCTGCGCGCACGACCAGTAACACAGGGCCGAAGATCTCTTCGTCGTAGCACTTCATGCCTGGCTTGACGTTATCGATCAGGGTACCGCCAACAAAGAAACCGTTTTCAAAACCGGCAACTTGTGGATCACGACCGTCAACGACAATGGTAGCGCCTTGTTCTTCGGCACTATTGATGTAACCGTTGACCTTGTTTTTGTGCGCTTCAGTGATCACTGGGCCAAAGTCGTTATTGGCATTGTCGTAGGCACCGACTTTCAGGTCTTTCATGGCTTCGGTCATCTTCTCGATTAGGCTGTCCGCTGCCTCATCGCCCACGCAAACGGCAACCGACAGCGCCATGCAACGCTCACCGGAAGAGCCAAAGGCGGCGCCGGTCATAGCGGCTACGGCATTATCCATGTCGGCGTCCGGCATGATGATGGCGTGGTTTTTCGCTCCGCCCAGAGCCTGACAGCGTTTGCCGTTGGCGCTGGCCGTTGAGTAGACGTATTCAGCTATCGGTGTGGAACCCACAAAGCTGACGGCCTGTACGCGAGAATCGGTCAGCAGAGTATCTACCGCGATCTTGTCGCCGTTGACGACGTTGATGACGCCTTCTGGCAAACCGGCTTCCTGCAGCAGTTGAGCCACAAACAGAGTGGATGAAGGATCACGCTCCGAAGGCTTCAGAACAAACGTATTACCGCAGACAATCGCCAGTGGATACATCCACAGAGGCACCATGGCAGGGAAGTTAAACGGCGTAATACCGGCAACCACGCCCAGTGGCTGCATTTCGCTCCAGGAATCAATGCCTGGGCCTGCGTTGCGGCTGTGTTCACCTTTCAGCAGCTCAGGCGCGTAGCAGGCGTATTCGACGTTTTCGATACCGCGAGACAGTTCGCCCATGGCGTCGTGGGAAATCTTGCCGTGTTCTTCACCGATCATGGCGCAGATTTGTTCGGCGTGCTCTTCCAGCAACTGCTTAAAGCGAAACATCACTTTGGCGCGTTTAGCCGGAGGTGTATTGCGCCAGGCTGGGTAAGCAGCCTGTGCTGCAGCAATGGCTTCTTCGACGGTCTCTTTAGCAGCCAGAGCAACTTGTTTGGTGACTTCGCCCGTTGCTGGGTTAAAAACGTCTTGTGTGCGCTCAGCGGCTTCACTGAGAGTACCGTTGATCAGGTGTCCGACGATGCTCATAAATACCTCTTGCTTCATTCTGTTGATAACCCGCTGACGAATATGTCGGCGGGTATAACGGGTTATTGGATTTAACAAACTGCTTGGTTTTTATCCTTTGGCGACCTCATTGATACTGTCACCGAGGGCACTGACCAGAGTGTCGACTTCTTCTGGGCTGGAGATAAACGGCATGCCCAGTTGGATGGTGTCACCGCCGTAACGTACGTAATAACCCTTGTCCCACATTCTCATGGCAATTTGGAAAGGACGCAGCAAAGGTTCGCCTGGAACAGCCTCGATGGTGAGGCCGGCTGCCACACCGCAGTTGCGGATGTCAGTAATCAGCGGAGTGCCTTTGAGTTGATGCACGCGGTCTTCAAGAATCGTAGCCAGTTCAGCGGAGCGCTCAATCAGCTTCTCGTCTTCAAGAATATCCAGTGCCGCCAGCCCGGCAGCACAGGCGACCGGATGGGCGGAGTAGGTGTATCCGTGTGGCAGTTCAACGGCGTAATCCGGGCCGCCTTGCTCCATAAAGGTGTCGTAGATTTCTTGCTTGGCGATCACTGCGCCCATCGGCACGGCACCATTGGTGAGCTGCTTGGCGGTATTGATGATGTCCGGTGTGACACCAAATGCCTCGGCACCGGTTTTGGCACCCATACGGCCAAACGCGGTAATCACTTCATCAAAAATCAGCAGAATATTGTTCTGATCGCAAATCTCACGCAACCGCTTCAGGTAGCCTTTGGGGGGAGGCAGTACGCCGGCAGAACCGGCCATTGGCTCCACAATCACCGCAGCGATGTTGGAGGCGTCGTGCAGGGCAATCAGTTCCAGCAGCTCATTGGCTTGTTCGGCGCCTTCTTCTGGCATGCCTTTAACAAACTTGTTCTGCGGCAAAATTGTGTGCGGCAGATGGTCGGCATCCACAGCGTTGCCGAACAGAGCGCGGTTGCCGCCGATGCCACCGACGCTAATACCGCCGAAGTTCACACCGTGATAGCCCTTGGAGCGACCAATCAGCTTGGTTTTGGTGGGCAGGCCTTTTTTGCGCCAGTAGGCGCGGGCGATTTTCAGCGAGGTTTCGGCAGATTCGGATCCGGAACCGGTAAAAAACACACGGTTTAGGCCCGCAGGCATGAAATCGGTGATGCGGTTGGCCAGCTCAAAGGCTTTGGTGTGGCTGAATTGGAACGCCGGGGCGTAATCCAGTGTGGTCAGCTGCTTGCTGACGGCTTCCGCAATTTCAGGGCGACAGTGACCGGCACCACAGGTCCACAGACCGGACAGACCATCAAATATCTGGCGGCCATCAGCACTGGTGTAATAACAGCCTTGTGCACCAGTAATAATGCGTGGATCTTTCTTGAACTGGCGATTGCCGCTGAAGGCAATCCAGTGTGAGTCCAGCTGTTCTGGGCTCAAACCTGCAAACTTGTCGCTCATGATGGTATCTCCGGATGAGGATCGAATCAGTGTGATTTAACTCAATTTGGAGGGAGTCTAGTAGAGATATTAAGTTTCATAAATTGCATATTATCTATCTTTAGTTTCATCATTGTGAAACATTATGAGGTGGCGTAAAGTACCTTTTCTAACCGACTGGGTGTATCACTGACAGGAATCGCGCTATGGGGCGTAAACAAACGGCTTTACTAGGGCAATTGAGCGACATTGACCTGCGTTTGCTACGGGTGTTCCGGGCTGTGGCAGAGGCGGGGGGCTTTTCCGCTGCTGAGCTGGAGCTGAATGTCGGGCGTTCCACTATCAGCCGTCATATTAAGGATTTGGAGGTTCGTCTCGGCGTGAGCTTATGCCGCCGTGGACGGGGCGGTTTTGCCCTGACGGATGAAGGCCGGCAAATCTATCAGGCAACTTTGCGTCTGCTGGGATCTCTGGATGCCTTCCGGGGGGAGGTGGCGGACGTACACAAGCGCATGACAGGGCATATCTCCATCGCGCTGTTTGATAAGACGGCTACCAATCCGGATGCCCATATTGACGATGCCTTGCGGCGTTTTGATGAACTGGCTCCAGAAGTGAGTCTGGACATCCATATCGAGCCTATTAACGAGATCGAACGGGGGGTGATGGAAGGGCATTTTAATCTGGGGGTGATTCCTGCTCACCGGAGTTCACCCAGTTTGGCTTATCAGCACCTGTTCTACGAGCAAATGTATTTGTACTGCGGCTACCGCCATCCGCTGTTTGATCTTCCGGAAATCAACCTTACGGACGACGATATCCGCAATTCCAAATACGCAGGGTTGGGTCATCACTCACCGAATATGGAGGTGGGAAATCGTTTGGGATTGCAGCGTGATGTGACTGTGAACGATCAGGAAGCAATCGTTCATTGTCTACAGTCTGGTCGATACATCGGCTATTTGCCGGACCATTATGCGGATACTTTCCTGAGGCAGGGCAGTATTCGGGCCATCGGGGCAGAGAAGTACCAGTACCGCTGTGACTTTGTGGCCATTCACAGGCTTTCTCCCAAGCCTTCCAGAATTGTCGCCACCATGCTGGAGTGCCTGCTGGAGGCTCACGGCCAGTCTGTTTGATTCGTATTTCCTGTTTCTTCATGTTCTTGTGCGACTGCTCAGCTGTTTTTGTCTTCGAAATCATCTAAAAACTAGCCTTTTAGGGCGATTCATTCTTAAAAAACTGCGGTTAGGTATGGCTTTGAAGAGGTAAAACCTTCAAGGCTGTCATAAGCTTGAAATAAAAGAAGTTAGGAGTTATCTCATGCCATTTCCTTTCAAGTTTATCAGTTCATTGCAGCGTAAGAGTCGCAGGGTATGACTCTTCGGGAGCAAGAGAAGCAGCAACAACAAAAGCAGAGACAGATTGTACAAAACAGCGAACAGCGAAAACCTTCTTCGCAAGAGAGCCTGAAACCTCAGGACGATCTAAAACAACAACACGATATTATTGCCAGTCTGCCACCGCATCTGCGTCCTTTTGCTGCCCTGCAGTACTACGAACGGTACACGCCACGAGATCAGGCAGTGTGGCGATTTTTACTGCATCAACTGCGGGAAAATCTGACGCGTTCTGCAGAATCGACCTACCTCGAAGGCCTGGAAAAAACCGGCATTAATCCGGACTATATCCCTCGTATTGAAGAAATGAACGCCTGCCTGAATAAGCTGGGTTGGCGAGCGGTGGTTGTTGATGGTTTTGTGCCTCCCGCCATTTTTATGGAGTTTCAAGCTCATCGTGTGCTGGCGATTGCAGTGGATATGCGCTCCATTGAGCATATGCTGTATACCCCGGCGCCGGACATTGTGCATGAGTCAGCCGGACACGCACCGTTTATTATCGATGTGGATTACGCGGAATTTCTGCAGCGTTTTGGTGAGCTGGGTATGCGTGCGGTTGCCAGTAAAGGCGACTTAAACGTCTATGAGGCGATTCGTTCACTTTCAATCCTCAAAGAAAACCCCCGTTCCACGTCAACCCAGATCAATGCTTCTGAGCGGGCACTTCAAGAGGCGATTGACGCGAACTATCCGCCTTCGGAAGCCGCACTCTTGTCACGCCTTCATTGGTGGACCGTTGAGTATGGGTTGGTGGGGGCTCCGGATGATTACCGTATTTTTGGTGCAGGTTTGTTGTCATCACTGGGCGAAAGCATGAACTGCCTGGATGATGATAAGGTCACCAAATTGCCTCTGACGGTGGATGCTGTAAACATCGAGTACGACATTACCCGTGAGCAACCGCAGCTGTTTGTGACTCGCAACTGCCGGCATTTAAGTCAGGTTCTGGAAGAGTTTGGACGGCAGATGTGCGTTAACCAGGGCGGGGCAGATTCTGTATGGCAGGCGATAGACGCGCAGACCATTAATACTGCGGTTACCAACGCCGGTGTCGAAATCAGTGGTTTGTTTACGGAAGTGCTGACGGATGCGGTGGGCAATATTACCTATCTCAAAACCACCGGACCCACACAATTGGCGTATCAGCAAACAGAATTGCCCGGACACGGTACGCAAGCACATGAAGCGGGTTTTGGCTGTCCGATTGGTCGGCTGCAAACTATGGAGCGGTGTTTGTCATCCTACACCGTGGATGAGTTAAAGCAGCATGGGATCAGCCAAGACTCTTGGGTTCAGCTGGATTTTCTCTCTGGGGTGCGGGTGAGTGGGCGTTTAACCCAGCTTCTGCGCAGGGATCAGAAAAATCTGGTGTTTACCTTTGAGGAGTGCACGGTCACCGGTATTGATGGCGAAGTTTTATTTGATCCCTCATGGGGTGTGTTTGATATGGCCGTGGGAGCAGAGGTGGTATCTGTTTATGGCGGCTCTGCAGACAAGGATACGTTCCCGATGTTTCATTCCGCATCAGCATTGCAGGGGACGGCAGATGCAGATCCGGAACCAGGTTCCTATTACGAAGGATTGCAGCGGTTGTTTTCTTTTTATGAAAATATTCGGAATTTTCGCGAGGCTTTTCCGGTTGATGGCGGTCGGCAGCGGGTAGAAGAGTGGATTCTGAGGCTGCAGTCCTGCGATCGGGGTGAATGGTTAATGGTATTTGAAGTACTGGAATTGGCTCTGATGTATGAGGTGGACGATGAGCTGTGTCAGGTGCTCATCGACCGTTTGGTGCAAATGGAATGTCAGGGATGTGACAATCAGAAACGTCTGATTCAGTACGGTTTAAAACGGCTGCGCACTCAATTTTCGGATTCGGCGTAAGCTTTGCGTACTTCCTCTGCAATGATATTAACCCCTTGTTTTACGATTGTACCGCCTTGAGCGTAAGACACGCGGATGCATTCGTGTTTGTGTCTCCAGTCGTCATCAATACCGATAAAGAAGTTGTGGCCTGGCACGACCAGGACCCCGCGTTTCTTCAGGCGTTCATAGAGCTCCTGGCTGCTGATCGGCAAACCATCGAACCACAGCCACAGGAAGATAGCGCCTTCGGGCTTGTGTATGTGGTAGGGCAGATCGCCGAGCGATTCCTGAAACCATTGCACGGTTTGTTGTGATCCTTCACGGTAGAAGGGCGCCACGTGGTTTTGCGACAGGGTAAGAATCTCTCCGGTACGAAACAGCTCTTTGGCCAGTGCGGGGCCCAGCGTTCCGCAAGCCAGGTTCACAATGGTATTGGCATTGGTATAGGCGTGAATGATTTCTTCGTTGGCAATTACGATACCTGTGCGGACGCCGGGAAGTCCAAGTTTCGACAGACTCAGTGCCAGAATCGTGTTTTCGTTCCAGTGGGGTTTGGCCTCGGTGAAAATAATACCCGGGAAGGGAACGCCATAGGCTCCATCGATAATAAATGGAATGTCGTGGGCTATCGCAATCTCGTCCAGATGTGCAATTTCTTCATCGGTGAGCACATTGCCAGTAGGGTTGGTGGGGCGAGACACGCACAGAGCCGCCGTGGTTTCATCCGGTTGCAGTTGAGAAAAGTCCACGTGATATTTGAACAGATGGTCGTCCAGCAGTTCGATACTGGGGCGAGTCGCACTGAAAAAGTTGTCGCTCAGGCCGACATCGCCATAGCCCAGATATTCCGGAGCCAGCGGCAAGTGAATTGAGCGCTGGCTACCATCAGCCATAGTCCCCGCAAACATATTGTAAAGGACGAAGAAGGCGGATTGGCTGCCATTGGAGACGGCAATGTTATTGGCGGTGATTGACCAGCCAAATTGCTTGTTCAGAAATGCGGCCAGTTGCTCCAGAAATTCCCGATCACCCTGTGGTGACTGATAGATGCCAAACAGACTGTGCCGCTGTTGAGGGTCGGCCATAATACTTTCCAGCCGCTGCTGAAAAATCGATTCGACTTCTGGTAGCCGACCGGGATTGCCGCCTCCCATAAAAATCATGTCGGGGTTCTCATTCAGAGCGGATCCCAGATCGTCCATCAATTCGACGATGCCTGAGTTTCCCGCGAACTTTTGTCCGAATGCTGACAGTTTCATGACTTTTACCCCTAAAGCTCGAAGCCCCTATTGTAACACGATGGGCCATCACGCCAGTAAATTGTGCGCGATTTGCCCTTTTGCGGCCCAACGGATTAGTCTACTCTCACATGTGAAATACACCCTGTTTTCCAGAGAGGATTACACGTTATGCCTCAGCAAGATCTGCGTGTCAGTGTGGTGCAGCACTCACTGGCGTGGCAAGACCCGGAAGCTAACCGCTCCCGTTTTGGCGAGATGATTCTGAATGACACCAAAGATTCCGATCTGGTGGTGTTGCCAGAGATGTTTACCGCAGGCTTTAGCATGGATTCCAAGAAGGTCGCGGAGCCGGCAAAGGGCGATACTCTGGTTTGGATGGAAGAGATGGCGCGGACTACGGGTGCCGTGATCACCGGCAGCTATGCCGTCGCTGACGAAGAGGGTGGTTTGCCCTATAACCGCCTGGTGTGGATGCGCCCAGACGGTAGCTATGAAACCTACAATAAACGCCATTTGTTTCGCATGGCGGGAGAAGATAGCCGCTATCAGGCGGGCGGTGAGCGCATCATCACCGAGCTCAAAGGGTGGCGTGTGTGCCCGCTGATTTGTTACGACCTGCGTTTTCCGGTCTGGTGTCGCAATCGCAACGATTATGATCTGTTGGTGTTTGTGGCTAATTGGCCGGCTGCGCGTGCTTTTCCGTGGACGCAATTGTTAAAAGCCCGTGCCATTGAAAATCTGGCCTGTGTTGTGGGTGTCAACCGGGTGGGTGAGGATGGTAATGGCCACGCTTATTCCGGCGACAGTATTGTGCTGGATGCGAAAGGCAAGGCGCTGGTGGTGCCTGGTTCCGACCGGGGGGTGTTCAGTGCAACCTTGTCTGCCGATGAGTTGAACGCTTTCAGAGAGAAGTTTCCGGCGCATCTGGATGCGGACGACTTTGAGTTGTTGTGAGCTTATGAGCCTGCAAGAGGGTGAAGATAGGTAGATTCCCTTAGGGTATCGAGTACAATACGCGCGCTTGAATGGTCTTTGAGCTTTACCGTTGGAATGGCGTTTGAGCCTTACCGTCGAAATAGCTTACCGTCGAAATAGATAGAAACAGAGATAGAGAGAACTACCATGTCTGGATTACTGCCTGATATCGACCCTGAAGGGTTGCTGGAATATTCCGTTGTATTTACTGATCGCTCCCTGAATCATATGTCGCAGGCTTTTCAGCAAGTGATGCGTGATATCTCGGGCACCTTAAAAAGCGTCTATAACGCGGAAGCGGTTGCAGTGGTTCCCGGTGGCGGAACTTACGGAATGGAAGCGGTCGCAAGGCAGTTTGCAACTAATCAGAAGTGTCTGGTAATCCGCAATGGCTGGTTCAGTTTCCGCTGGAGCCAGATTTTGGAGATGGGGCAGATCAGCTCTGATGTTCGGGTGTTAAAAGCTGCACCGGTGAGCGACAGTCCGCAGGCTGCTTTTGCACCGGCACCGATTGAAACGGTTGTGCAGACCATTGCCGATGAGAAACCTCAGGTTGTCTTCGCGCCTCACGTAGAGACGGCATCCGGTATGTTGTTGCCAGATGACTACATCAAAGCCATGGCGGATGCGGTACATGCTGTAGGTGGCTTGTTTGTCCTGGATTGTATTGCCTCGGGTACCTTGTGGGTTGATATGAAAGCGCTGGGGGTGGATATCTTGATCAGCGCCCCGCAGAAAGGTTGGAGTGCATCCCCTTGCGCGGGTCTGGTGATGTTGGGCGAAGAAGCCCTGAAGCGTATTGAGTCGACCACCAGCACCAGTTTTGCCTGCGATCTGAAGAAGTGGCTGCAAATCATGCAGGCCTATGAAAATGGTGGTCATGCTTACCACGCTACTATGCCTACTGATGCGCTGACCAAGTTTCGTGACACCATGAAAGAATCTGAAGCTCTGGGGTTCGATAACCTCAAGCAGCAACAAATCGAACTCGGTCGCCGTGTGCGCGAACTGCTGTCCGAGAAGGGGTTTAACAGTGTGGCCGCCAAGGGGTTTGCAGCGCCGGGCGTGGTGGTCAGTTACACTGCTGAAGCCGATATCCACACGGGCAAAGCGTTTCTGGCCCAGGGATTACAGGTCGCCGCAGGTGTGCCTTTGCAGTGCGATGAGCCTGCGGACTACCAAACTTTCCGTATCGGTCTGTTTGGTCTGGATAAGTTGGGTAACATTGATCGTACGGTCGCCTATCTGGACGAAGCACTGTCCAAAGTGTAAGCCGGATAAACAACACTAGAAGATGATCTGAGTGCCAAAAAGCCTCCTCCTGAGAGATCGGGAGGGGGCTTTTTTCGTTTTTGCGGGTCTGACCTCTCGATAGCAGGCCTGCGGGAGAAATTGTTAGCTATAGTTCAGCATATGAAGCGGAAAAAAGCAGCTTATATGTCTGATAGAGTCGAACCTGAAAGAGCCGAAAAAGCCCCATTACACACAGATCCCCGTTTTGTCTTTGATCGTGACGAGAGGGAAACCTTCCACAGCCTGTTTCACGGTGATAGCCCTCTGGCGCAAGCTCGCCAAACGGTTAATGCCTATTATCGCAAAGATGAAGTTGAAGTGGTCAGGCGCCTGTTGGATGGGTGTGCGATGGACGAGCAGTCGCGCATTCGCATTGAAGCGCAGGCGCGTCACTGGGTAGAAAATATTCGTGAATCGTCTTCTCTCAGTGCCCATGTGGATGAATTTCTCAACGAGTTTTCCCTGTCTACCGATGAGGGCGTGGCGCTTATGTGCCTGGCTGAAGCCTTATTGCGAGTTCCGGATGACTACACCATAGACCGTTTAATACACGACAAATTGTCTCGCGGAAACTGGTCTGAGCATCTGGGGCAGCGGGACTCTTTTTTTGTCAACGTATCCACCTGGGGACTTTTGTTAACCGGTAAGTTTACCGATTACATTGCGCCTGACGAGACGGATACAAAGGGAAGAAGCGGTCAGCACAGTAGCTTTTGGCATCACACATTAACCACAACGCTACGACGTATGGGGGCTCCTGTCATTCGTGCCGCTTTGCGTACCGCCATGCAGGTCATGGGGTCGCACTTTGTAATGGGTAAGGACATGGCCGATGCGTTGAAGCGCTCAAAGCATCAGGAACTTAAAGGATATCGCTACTCCTACGATATGCTGGGGGAGGGTGCTCGTTGTCAGAAAGATGCGGATCGCTATTTGCAACGTTACCAAGATGCGATTGAGATGTTGGGGCAGGATGAATCGGACAATAGCAGTTACGATGGCGTGAACCCCGTGGCCAGTGCCGGAATCTCCGTCAAATTGTCAGCGTTACACCCGCGCTATCAGTGGTCGCAACGCGCCCGGGTTGTACAGTCTCTGGTTCCAAAATTAAAGCAACTCGCGTTGCAGGCGAAGACCCATAACATAGGTTTGACCGTCGATGCCGAAGAGGCAAGCCGTCTGGAGCTTTCTCTGGATATTTTTGAGCAGGTTGCGAAGGATCCCGATCTGGAAAGCTGGGAGGGATTGGGGCTGGCGGTACAGGCTTATCAAAAGCGGGCACTGGTGTTGATTGACTGGGTGCAAATTCTGGCGAAACAGTTAGAGCGAAAAATTGTTGTACGTTTGGTAAAGGGAGCTTATTGGGATTCCGAAATTAAATGGTCTCAGGTAGAAGGGCAGACTGATTACCCTGTGTTCACCCGCAAAGCCGCAACGGATGTATCCTATCAGGCTTGTGCGCTCAAGCTTTTATCTTATCGTGATTTTTTGTACCCACAGTTTGCGACTCATAACGCGTATACCGTGGCAACGATTTTAGAAATGGACAGTTCCTTATCCGAATCAGCTGAAAAGACCTCACCCAACAGCCTGTACCGCTCAGGTTATGAGTTTCAGCGATTGCACGGTATGGGTGAAAGCCTTTATGAGCAAGTGATGAAATCCGAATCAGTTCCCTGTCGGGTCTATGCTCCTGTAGGTGAGCATGCGGACTTGTTGGCGTATCTGGTTCGGCGCTTACTGGAAAATGGCGCAAACAGTTCCTTTGTTAATCGTCTTTTGAATTCCCATGTGTCGGTGGATACTCTACTGGAGGATCCCCTGAAATCTCTGTCGGCACGTCCCGAGTTGCGACACCCCGATATCCCTTTGCCAGAAAACTTATACCGTTTTAAATCCTTGTCAGGTAGCAGAAAGAATTCACAGGGTCTTGATTTGAGTGATGCATCGACTCTCTTTCAGTTGGAGGAAGATCTGCAGCAATGGTGGCAAGATAAGGCCGCGGGCAGCCGCTATCACACCAGAGTCATGCCTGATGACAGTGACACCATTGATAATAAACTGGCATTGGCGCAACAAGCTTTTCAGGAATGGTCGAAAACCCCGGTGAAGAAGCGTGCACAACTCTTTCGTCAATTGGCTGATGTTTTCGAGAAAGAATGCACCAGTTTGATAGGGCTTTGCATTCAGGAGGCAGGTAAAACCATCGATGATGGTGTCGCCGAGGTGCGAGAGGCCGTTGATTTTTGTCGATACTATGCGGATCAGGCAGAAGACTTGACGACAGATTCGGATGTTGAAGCCAGGGGCGTAATGCTGTGTATCAGTCCGTGGAACTTTCCTCTTGCGATTTTTACTGGGCAGGTTTCGGCTGCACTGGTCGTGGGAAATACGGTGCTGGCAAAACCGGCAGAGCAAACGCGCAAGATAGCGTTAAGAGTTGCTGAGCTAATGGAGCAGTGCGGTTTTCCGAGGGATATTTTCCAGATTATCATCGCTCCAGGCAAGCTGGTTGGAGAACAGTTGCTACCGGATGAAAGAATTCAGGGGGTTATGTTTACCGGATCAACGGCAACCGGACATACACTGTCCCATGCCTTGGCTAATCGTTCGGATACAGGCATTCCACTGATTGCAGAAACTGGAGGCCAGAATGCGATGATCGTAGATTCCACGGCCTTGCCTGAGCAGGTGGTGGACGATGTGATTATGTCGGGATTTCGCAGTGCGGGGCAGCGCTGTTCATCTTTGCGTGTACTGTTTCTGCAGGACGATATCGCCGACTCCATGATCTCAATGCTCTGCGGCGCCATGGAAGAATTAACCATCGGCAATCCTGCATTATTGTCGACGGATATTGGTCCGGTAATTGACGAGAATGCCAAGAAAAAAATCCTGATGCACTGTGGATATTTAGACAGTCTTTATGAAGATGGTCTTACGCAGCAATCACAGCATTTAGACTCGGCGGACGAATCTAGCAGGGGACGCCCTGATATGGGTGTGAATCCCGATACACAGGTATGGGCGAAATTGCACTTCCGTTGTTCTGTCCCAGAGGGTCTTGAAGGCACATTTGTGGCGCCGCATCTGTATGAAATTTCAGACTTGTCGGTGCTGTCTGAGGAAGTGTTTGGTCCTGTGGTGCATGTGATCCGTTATGCAGCAAAAGACCTGGACAGGGTGATCGATCAAATCAATGGTCTGGGGTACGGTCTGACATTAGGTGTCCATTCCCGCATTGAATCGGTTGCGGAGCATATCGCCGATAAAGCCCGAGTTGGGAATGTTTATATCAATCGAAATATGATTGGCGCGGTGGTGGGCGTGCAGCCATTTGGCGGTAGAGGTCTTTCCGGAACCGGTCCAAAAGCCGGAGGGCCACAATACCTTGGGCGTCTGGTGCAGTTTTCGTCGAATCCCATCGACGAAGATCGGGAAAATCATTTAAAAGAAAACCATGAGTTGGGTGCTGTCTGCGTAGAGAATGCTCACGTGGCACCGCGCCTCTCTGCTTTTCGCGCCTGCATCCGCAACTGGCAGAGTCATCAGCAACGGGATCCCTGGTTGCAGTCTTTATTGAATGATGCCTTGCCAGAGCTACGTCAGTTGAATGCCTTGGTAGGGTGCGGTTGCCTCAACCCGACGCTGTTGCCAGGGCCTGCGGGTGAAATCAATCAATTGGTACTGGAGCCCAGAGGCAGGGTAGTTGTGGTACTGGCAGAGCATGGCAGTGTCAAAGAGGCTCTGTTGAGCGCCATGAGTGCGCTTTTAGTGGGGTGTGATGTGACGGTTCTTGCGGATACGGAATATCAGTCCCGACTTGAGACCCTGTTTGCGTATTGGGGTGAGTGTTCAGACAATGATTCTGCTGAAAACGACGGTGAGCACGATAGTTCAGACAATGAGTCATCAGAAACTGTCACATTACCTGCTCTACAGCTAGAGCCGTTGTCGGATCTGCAACCCGTGTGTATGAATTCGGATGTTAAAGCCGTTATGTTGAGCGGCCCTGCATCGCTGGAGAAATCCATAGAGCAATGGTTGGCGCAACGAGAAACCGGCATAGTGGCTTTGATTGGCTGTGAGCCGATAGAGCAGAGGTTGCTTCGACTTACTGAAGAAAAAACCATCAGTATTAATGTTTCGGCGGTGGGTGGTGATACGTCGTTGATGTCGCTGTCTTAGTCCCGGATCCGGTGCCAAGGGGGAGTCTATGGCGAAGCATCTGGCCCAATTGTCAGCTCCTGTTGTTTTAAGGGGGTGTGTCTGAGGCGAACCTGATAAATGTCCACGCGCAGGGCAGTTTTTGATGTCAAACGTGGCCTCAGAGCCCGTTTTCCTATACCCTTGCACCCCTTGAATTCAGTGGCCTCAGAAGTATTTTCCTGTTATGCGTCGTCAGGACTTTTATTATCAACTCCCCGACGAGCTGATTGCTCGTCAACCTGCCCCGGAGCGCCGGGGCAGTCGTTTGTTACGTCTGGATGGTGAGACTGGTTCAATCCAGCACGGTCAGTTTCCGGATCTTCTCAACTGGTTAAAGCCCGGTGACCTGATGGTGTTTAACAATACCCGGGTGATTCCTGCACGGGTATTTGGGCAAAAGCCCACCGGTGGTCAGGTTGAAGTGCTGGTGGAGCGTGTCATTGATAGCCACCGCGTGCTGGCTCACACCCGCGCCAGTAAGTCACCGAAAATCGGTACTCCGATTATTCTGGAAGACGGCACTGAGTTGATGGTGGCGGGGCGTCATGAGGCCTTGTTTGAGCTGAAGTTTCCCCAGGATCAGCCCGTTCTGGACGTGCTGGAGCGCATTGGTCATATGCCGTTGCCGCCCTATATTGATCGCGATGATGTGGATGATGACCGCGAGCGGTATCAGACGGTCTACAGCGATCAGAGCAAAAAAGGAGCCGTCGCGGCCCCCACAGCTGGTTTGCACTTTGATGATCAGCTGTTAGAACAGTTAAAAAGCCGAGGCATTCGTATTGCTTTTGTGACCTTGCACGTCGGGGCGGGGACTTTTCAGCCAGTACGGGTCGATAACATCAAAGAGCATCAGATGCACAGCGAGATCATGGAACTGGATGCCGAGGTCTGTGATTTGGTGAAAGAAACCAAGGCGGCTGGCGGCCGGGTGATTGCTGTGGGTACCACCAGTGTTCGCTGCCTGGAAACCGCTGCCCAAAATGGCGAGCTGAGCCCGTATCAGGGCGAAACCAACATCTTTATCTATCCTAGTTATCAATATCAGGTCGTGGATGCGCTGGTGACAAACTTCCACCTGCCAGAATCCACCCTGTTGATGCTCGTCTCTGCGTTTGCAGGCTATCGCAATACCATGGCGGCCTACGACGAGGCGGTTGCTGAACGCTATCGCTTCTTTAGTTATGGCGATGCCATGTTTATTACCCGCAATCCCAACGCTACCACTGAGGAAATCTGTCGTGAGTGAGGTTGACGTTAACGCATCCGAAGGGAATTCACCTTGCGGGGATTCGCCTTCAGCTCAGCGCGAGTGTTTCATGAATTTCGAGCTGGATACCACCGAAGGCAAGGCTCGACGTGGTCGTTTGAAGTTTCCGCGCGGGGTTGTGGAAACTCCGGCTTTTATGCCGGTGGGAACCTATGGCACGGTGAAAGGCATGTTGCCCCGGGATATCGAAGAGATTGGTGCCGATATCATTCTTGGCAATACCTTCCATCTGATGCTGCGTCCGGGCACCGAAGTGGTAAAAGCCCACGGCGACCTGCACGATTTTATGCAATGGCAGGGGCCGATACTCACCGATTCTGGTGGCTTTCAGGTGTTCAGCCTGGGGAAGATGCGCAAGATCACCGAGCAGGGCGTGACGTTTCAGTCTCCCATTAATGGCAGCAAAGTTGAGCTCAATCCTGAGATCGCCATGCAGGTTCAGCGGGATCTGGGCTCAGACATTGTCATGATCTTTGATGAGTGCACGCCGTACCCGGCAAGTGAAAAAGAAGCCCGTGATTCGATGGAGCTGTCCCTGCGCTGGGCCAAGCGCAGTAAAGACGCACATGGCGACAGCCCCTCGGCACTGTTTGGCATTGTGCAGGGTGGGATGTACGAGCATTTACGCACCGAATCGCTGCAGGGACTCAGTGAGATTGATTTTGACGGCTACGCGATTGGTGGGTTGTCCGTCGGCGAACCGAAAGAAGACATGATCCGGGTGCTGGATCATTTAACGCAAGAGATGCCGGCGGATAAGCCCCGTTACCTGATGGGTGTTGGCAAGCCAGCCGATATCGTGGAAGCTGTGCGCCGCGGTATTGATATGTTCGATTGCGTGATGCCGACAAGAAATGCCCGAAATGGTCATTTGTTCACCAGTGAAGGTGTAATCAAAATCCGCAATGCCAAGCATCGTCATGATACCGGGCCGCTGGATGCGGAGTGCGATTGCCACACCTGCAGTAATTTCAGCCGCAGCTATCTGCATCATTTGGACAAGTGTGGTGAAATTCTCGGTGCTCAGTTGAATACCATTCACAACCTGCGTTTTTATCAGAATGTGATGTCTAGCCTGCGTTCAGCGATTGCCGAACATCGGTTGGATGATTATTTACAGGAATTTTACGGCAAGCAGGGATTAGAAGTCCCGTCTCTGTAATTTAAAGGTACTTCCTCTGTATTATTAAAAGTACTACCTCTGTAACGGTAGGGCTGTAAAAGTAAGTGACCGGGTAAAGCATTGTAAATTTCAAAGCTGCCCATATGTCTTGGTAATCCGACTGTATAAAGTGTCGGGTTTATCAAAATAATAGAACACAATTCAGACAAGCTAGACTCAAATCGCCATTTGGAACTTCATATGTTGAATCGTTACCCTTTATGGAAATACCTGCTGATTCTGGTCATCGCCGCAATTGGTGTGATCTACGCAGCGCCCAATTTGTATGAACCTGATCCCGCTGTGCAGATCTCTGGCCAGTCCGGAGCAACCGTGATTGATGAGCGCACGCTCAGCATGGTGACCAAAGCGTTGGATGAGGCGGGCATTGAATATTTTGGTGAAGAGTCCAACGGCAAGAGCGCTTTGTTGCGTCTGGAGAACCTGGATCAACAGCTGTCTGCCAAGAAAGCCATCCAGCAGAAGCTGGGTTACAACTACGTTGTCGCTCTGAACCTGGCACCAACCACACCTGAATGGTTGCGTAGCTTTGGTGCCGAGCCGATGAAACTGGGTCTGGATCTGGCCGGTGGTGTTCACTTTTTGTTGGAGGTGGACACCAAATCAGCGATTGCCAAGCGTCTTGAGTCCACCGTCAGCGAGATGAAAAGCAAGCTGCGAACCGAGAAGATCCGTTACCAGTCAGTTCGCCTTTCGGACGACAACGTGATTACCGCGTCTTTCAAAACCGCTGACTTGCGTGACCGTGCGAGCAGTGAAATCCGTTCTGAGTTCCCCAATCTCACCCGTGAGAGCGTTGATGAGTCCAATCGCTTTTTGGTGAAGTTGGCCATGTCTGAACAGGCAATTGGTGAAATTGAAGACTATGCCGTCAGCCAGAACTTAACCACCTTGCGCAATCGTGTGAATGAATTGGGTGTTTCTGAGCCCATCGTGCAGCGTCAGGGCAGAAATCGTATTGTGGTGGAGTTGCCGGGTGTACAAGATACTGCGGAAGCCAAGCGTGTTATTGGTAAAACAGCGAATTTGGAGTTCCGTCTGGAGGCCAAACCTTCTGAGTTGGTAACCCGTAAAGAAGCGTTCCCGTTCCGCAGCGAGCTGGATCAGCGCCGCTTTGGTGATGCCTTCTTGGAAAAGAAGCTGATTATCTCTGGTGATCATGTGGCGAACGCCAAATCCAGTTTTGATAGCCAGACCAGTCAGCCCCAGGTGAACATCACTCTGGACAGTTTTGGTGGTACCAAAATGCACCGTTCGACCCGCAGTAATGTTGGCCGTCGTATGGGTGTGCTGTTCATCGAATACAAGACCAAGATGGACTATGAAGTCGATGAGTCGGGTGAGCAAATTGCTATTCCAACCCAGATCATTGAGAAGAAAATCATCAGCCTGGCGACCATTCAGAGTGCGCTGGGTGTTCAGTTCCGAATTACCGGTCTGGATAACACGGCGGAAGCCTCGGAACTGGCACTGCTGCTGAGAGCCGGTGCTTTGGCGGCACCGATGTACTTCGTGGAAGAGCGAACCATTGGTCCGTCATTGGGGGCTGAAAATATTGGTGTCGGTGTGAAATCGGCTCAAATCGGCCTGGCGCTGGTTCTGGTGTTCATGCTGCTGTATTACCGGGTCTTTGGTTTGGCGGCAAACGTTGCGCTGGCACTGAACATCGTTTTGTTGATCGCGTGTATGTCGATTCTGGGCGCTACACTAACACTGCCGGGTATTGCGGGTATTGTCTTAACCGTGGGTATGGCGGTGGATGCCAACGTGCTGATTTTCTCGAGGATTAAGGAAGAGATTGCCAATGGGTTACCGCCGCAGTCGGCCATTAACTCGGGTTTCGATAGAGCCTTTACTACCATTCTCGATGCCAATATCACGACGCTGATCGTCGCGGTGATCCTGTATGCCATTGGCTCCGGACCGGTTCAGGGGTTCGCCG
The DNA here is from genome assembly GCF_965662505.1 of Pseudomaricurvus sp. Taxonomy (NCBI): domain Bacteria; kingdom Pseudomonadati; phylum Pseudomonadota; class Gammaproteobacteria; order Cellvibrionales; family Cellvibrionaceae; genus Pseudomaricurvus; species Pseudomaricurvus sp. The sequence goes on from NZ_CBFIHX010000010.1 coordinate 32,938, forward strand.
TGACCTTATCCATCGGTATTCTGACTTCCATGTTTACCGCAATTATGGGAACTCGTGCACTGGTTAACCTGATTTATGGCGGTCGTCGTAAAGTCGAGAAGTTGTGGATTTAAGCAAGGTAGTTGCCGGCCACTGTTTTTACAGTTGCTGCATATTTTAGAACCAGATTCATGATGCCGCCTCGGCGGCACTCAAACGGATACAGAGAAGATGTCAAAAGAAGCGAAAATTTATAACTTCATGGGACGGCGCAAGCTGGCAGCTGGCTTTTCTATTGTCATGTTGCTTGTGGCGCTGGGCTCGCTGGCGATTAACGGTTTGCAGTTCGGTCTGGATTTTACCGGCGGTACTCAAATCGAAGTGGGCTATGAAAAGCCTGCCAACCTACAGGATATCCGCGACCGCTTGGAAACCGCAGGGTTTGAAGGGGCAGTGGTGGTGTTCTTCGGTGAAGAAACCGATGTCCTGATCCGATTACAGCGTGCGGTTGATCCAGGGTTGGGAGATGAAATTCTGGCCGCCCTCAAAAAAGACACCGCATCTAATATGAGTGTTCGTCGGGTTGAATTTGTAGGGCCTCAAGTCGGTGAGGAGCTGAAGAATGACGGCGGTATTGGCATGTTGTTCGCTCTGGCTGTGGTCATGTTGTATGTAGCCATGCGCTTCCAGTACAAGTTCTCGGTAGGCGCCGTGGCCGCCCTGATCCATGACGTCATCATTGTCCTTGGCGTTTTCTCAGTGCTCCATCTGGACTTCGATTTAACCGTATTGGCCGCCGTGTTGGCGGTGATTGGCTATTCATTGAATGATACCATTGTTGTGTTTGACCGAATTCGTGAAAACTTTCGCAAGTTACGCGGTGAGACTCCGACAGAAGTCATTAATGGTTCATTAACCCAAACCCTGGATCGAACCTTGATCACATCAGGGACGACGATCATGGTTTTGCTTGCGTTGTTTTATTTTGGTGGTGAGATGATCCATGGCTTCGCGACAGCATTGCTGATTGGTATCTTTGTCGGTACCTACTCATCGATTTATGTGGCCAGTAATGTGCTCCTGAGTATGAACATTTCCAAAGAGGATTTGATGCCTCCTGTGAAAGAAGGAGAGGATCTGGACGAAGTGCCCTGATCCACCTGTGTTGATTTCTCTCCGATCCTGAGCGCCTTTGCCCAGGATCCTGAAACGCTCCTCTACAGGGGCGTTTTTTGTTTGTGCTCTAGTCATTCAGCTTCTGATCTTGTCTTACCATTCCTTAAGTCTTCCTGCTTTTCTCTGCCGCTCTTTTGGGCATTCTTTTCTTGTTGGTGTCAGTCATTTCACGCTTTGAGTGCATCGCGAGTGTGGTGGTGTGTTTTGGGGGGGGGCACCGGATGCTTCGTGCTGCAGACGTGGTGAGATCCACTATGTCCGTAATGGTGCGTTTTTAGGGAGCGCTTTTAGTTTTAATGGCTCAGCGGAATTCAATGTCTGGGTGAGTTGCTCTTAAAGCCTCTGATTATCGCGGTTTTTCAGTGCCCACAATAAAAATTTATCAGGGGTTTTTGTGGTGCATGGCAAAGCGTCAAATTAGAGCATGGTTCTATTTTGGGGCGGCGAGTACATATAAACCCTGAAAAACGGCCTGTTTTTTTGGCACGCCCTTTGCTATTTAAATAACAGTTAAGAGTTATACGAGTTAACAGTTAAGAATAACTGTAAGAGTAGAATAAATATAACGTTTCACTCCAGGCGAAACCCGTCTCAGTCGGGCAGTGAGAAACTGAGATTACCTTTTAGATTTATGGAGAAATGTTATGAAGTTTTATTCCAGACGTGTCATTAAGCCCACGGATTTAAACCCTTCCAATGTGCTGTTTGGCGGTGCGCTGTTGAGCTGGATTGATGAAGAAGCTGCTATTTTTGCGGCCTGCCAAATGAAAACTCAGCGTCTGGTCACCAAGTTTATTTCTGAAATTAATTTCACCAGCTCTGCCAGAAGCGGAGATGTGATTGAGTTTGGTCTGTCAGTAGCGCACGTCGGGCGGACATCATTAACTGTGAAGTGTGTTGTACGTAATAAGGTGACACACGAGTCGATCATTGAAATCGACAAGATGGTCTTTGTGGCAATGAGCGAAGATGGCGTACCTGAGCCTCACGGCGCTACCACTGAAGCGGCTGTTGCGGCCTAGAAACTTATTCTCTGAGCTTGCGCCCTGTTCGCAGGGCCCTTTTTTTAAGAATTTAGCTGTGTGTGGTGAGGTTAGCCAGGCACAGGAAACCGACTCTCTCCGAGCTTGTGGCCCTGCAGACAGCAGGGCTTTTTTTTGTCGGTCATTTGGGGGAGAGCAGTTTCGGCGGTTATCAGATTTTGCCCATGTGTTTGCCGACGATTTGGAGGAGAGGCTTAAAGACTTTGGGGGGAGCGCAAACAATGTTGCCGCTATCCATCGAGGTATTGCCGCCTTTAAAGTCGCTCACGAGTCCGCCAGCTTCTTTCACCAGCAGAATTCCTGCAGCCACATCCCACGCTTGCAAGTTCATTTCCCAGAAGCCATCAAACCGGCCAGCAGCCACATAGGCCAGGTCCAGTGACGCTGCACCAGGGCGGCGAATACCGGCAGTTTGACCGGCTATTTCTTGCAGGGCTGCGAGATAAGGTGTGATGTTTTCAAAGGCGTAGCCGTTGAAGGGAATGCCGGTGCCAATCAGTGCACCACCCAGGCCGCGACGTTCGGAAACACGAATACGGCGGCCGTTTAAGGCAGCACCTTTACCGCGGCTGGCAGTAAACTCTTCACGGGACATGGGGTTTAATACCACGGCGTGTTCGATCTGCCCCTTGTAAAGACAGGCGATGGATACGGCAAAGTGGGGGATGCCGTGCAGGAAGTTGGTGGTGCCGTCGAGAGGGTCGATGATCCACTCGTAGTCTGCACCCTTGCCGCTACCGGCGCTGTGCCCTGTTTCCTCACCCCAAATGGCGTGATCGGGAAACGCTTTACGCAGATGGTAAATCACTTCTTTTTCGGCAGCTTTGTCCACTTCAGAGACAAAGTCGTTGCGGCCTTTTTCTTCGAAGGCAACAACATCAACACGTTCCAGAGCGCGCTCAATGAGCTCGCCAGCCTTGCGTGCAGCACGCAGGGCGATATTCAGCATGGGTTCCATAGGGCACCAACCGTTAACGGCAATCAATGTGAAAGAGCAGACACCGCAAGATCGCAGCGCCTCAAAAAGGGGGCGGAAGTATAACAGTCTGTTCGAACTGTGAATATACCCGCCGGGCGCTAACTTCGGGATTTGCGCGTCTCACTGCAATATCTGGCTATTAGGATAGAAGGCAATTTGTTAAACTGCGCGCCTTTTTCCCTGAGCTATTACCTCTGACCCACGATTTCGCTGATAATTTGGATTAAACATGTCCGACGCGCTGCTGCAAAAGATACGAATTGTACTGGTGAACACCAGTCACCCTGGCAACATTGGCGGTGCTGCACGCGCCATGAAGAATATGGGCTTGTCCCAGCTTTATCTGGTGGAGCCCAAGGAGTACCCGGCGGATAAAGCCGTTTGGCGCGCCGCAAACGCTCAGGATGTTCTTGAGGGTGCCATTGTTGTGGATACGCTGGAAGAGGCTGTTTCCGGTTGCGGGCTTGTGGTTGGTACCAGTGCCCGCGAGCGCCGTATTCCCTGGCCGTTGGTCACGCCTCGAGAGTGTGGTGATCGGGCGGTGGCAGAGGCTCAGCAGCACGATGTGGCTATCGTGTTTGGCCGTGAAGACCGCGGTTTAACCAACGAAGAGCTGCACAAGTGCAATTATCACGTCCATATCCCTTCAAACCCGGATTACAGCTCGCTTAATTTGTCTTCGGCGGTGCAGGTACTCGCCTACGAGGTGCGCATGTCCTGGTTGGCCCTGAAAGAGGGCAAGGCCGTGCACTTTGATGACTGGGATCAGCCGCCTGTCCAGCACCAGGAGCTTGAGCATTACTACGAGCACCTTCAGGCCACTCTGGAGCGGCTTGGCTTTCTTGAGCCTGGCAACCCCCGGCAGACCATGACTCGCCTGCGACGCTTATACAGCCGTATTCGTATGGATAAAATGGAACTGAGCATCCTCAGAGGCGTGCTGACTTCAGTTCAGAATTACATCTTCCATACCGACAACAAAATCAAAGCCCTGACAGACGCCGAAAAGAAGGAAGATTAACCTCTTTTTCTGTCCTCAAGTAATACCATACTAAATTAGTAGGTTATATACTTGACCAAAGAGGTTGGTTTTTACATAATTCGCGCCCTGAAAAGCCCACAGGATAGGTCTATGCGTCTTACAACCAAAGGTCGATACGCTGTCACTGCCATGCTGGATTTGGCCCTCAATGCTGAGAAAGGCCCGATCAGCCTGGCGGATATCTCCAAACGTCAGGAGATTTCCCTGTCGTATCTGGAGCAATTGTTCTCCAAATTACGTCAGCAAGCTCTGGTGGGCAGTGTTCGTGGGCCGGGTGGTGGCTACAAGCTGAGTCGCGAAGCACAAGACATTTCTGTGGCTGAAATTATTGACGCGGTGAACGAGTCCATTGATGCCACCAACTGTGGTGGCGTGGGCAACTGTCAGCATGGTCAGGTGTGCCTCACTCACTATCTATGGTGTGACTTGAGTGATCAGATACACGATTTTCTCAGCGGTATCAGCCTCGCCAGTCTGGTAGCTCGTCAGGAGGTGCGCGAAGTGTCTGATCGCCAGAATACGGAGCAAAAACTGCAGCTCATCGCAGCAGGGGAAATGTGAGTCTCATGAAAGCCCCGATTTACCTGGATTACGCTGCCACAACGCCGGTTGATCCTGCTGTCGCAGAGGCCATGGGTGCATGTCTGACTATGGATGGCACTTTTGCTAATCCGGCATCACGTTCCCATGTCTACGGCTGGCAGGCGGAAGAGAAGGTCGAAATCGCCCGCAGTCAGGTGGCTGATTTATTGAGTTGCGATCCCCGAGAAATCGTTTGGACCAGCGGCGCAACCGAGTCCAACAATCTGGCCTTGAAAGGCGTGTTTGAAAAAGTGGACTTCCGCGGACACTTAATTACCTCTCTCTCAGAGCATAAAGCGGTGGTTGATCCGGCTCGCTGGCTGGAAGAGCGAGGAGTGGCCGTGACCTGGTTAACTCCCGACAGTTCTGGTGTGATTGATGCAGAACAAGTGAGGGCGGCGTTGCGGCCCGATACTCGCCTGGTCAGCTTGATGCAGGTGAATAACGAAACGGGTGCCGTTACAGCCATTGCTGATATTGGTGAAATCTGCCGGCTAGCCAGTGAAGGACAGGAGCACGATGTCCTGTTGCACGTGGATGCGGCGCAATCGGCTGGCAAATTGCCCGTCGATGTCAGCCAGCTGAAAGTGGATTTTCTCAGTTTGTCTGCCCACAAGTTCTACGGCCCCAAGGGCGTCGGCGCTCTGTATGTTCGCCGCAAAGTGCAGCCGCAGCTGGCGCCGGTTACCCACGGCGGCGGGCACGAGCGGGGCATGCGCTCCGGCACTTTGCCGACTCACCAGTTAGTTGGAATGGGTGAAGCGGCAAGAATGGCGCGCGAGCAGCTGCCTGACGATATGTCTCGCCTCGCAGAGTTGCGCGATCGCCTGTGGGATGGAATTGCAGATTTGCCGGGCGTCCGCCGGAATGGTTCGGTAGAGCAGGTCAGTCCGGTACACCTTAATGTGTGTTTTGCCGGAGTCGATGGCGAGGCGTTGCAGTTGTCCTTGCGTGAGTTGGCAGTATCTTCCGGCTCCGCCTGCACATCAGCCAGTATCGAGCCATCGTATGTATTAAAAGCCATGGGGCTGAGTGACAGTGATGCACACAGTTCCATTCGTTTTTCGCTGGGAAGGTTTACCACCGAGCAAGAGGTGGAGAGAGCCATTGCCCATATCCGTGAGGTGATTACTCAACTGCACGGCAGTTGACGATTGCAGCGGTAGCAACATTTGAATTCAGCCAGCGGGCAGGAACCGTCCGGATGGCCAAAAATTTAAAACGCCGTTTAAAGAGCGTTGCCTGTGACACATGGATGTCATAACCGTGAATAGCGAGTTAAAGCATGACTGAGCAAATTGAAAAAGCGCTACAGCGTGAGTATGAGGCCGGTTTTATTTCGGATATCGAATCCGATACGTTTGAGCCGGGTCTGAACGAAGACATTATTCGCCGTATCTCCGCGATGAAAGAAGAGCCGGAGTGGATGCTGGAGTGGCGATTGAAAGCCTACCGTAGCTGGCTGGAAATGGACGAGCCAGAGTGGGCTCACGTTCATTATCCGAAAATCGATTTTCAGTCGATATCCTATTACTCCGCGCCGAAAAGCATGAAGGATAAGCCTCAGTCTCTGGACGAAGTGGATCCTGAGTTGCTGAAAACCTATGAAAAGCTCGGTATTCCGCTGCACGAGCAGATGATGCTGGCGGGCGTGGCCGTGGATGCGGTATTTGATTCGGTTTCTGTTGTTACGACTTTCCGTGACAAGCTGGAAGAAGCGGGCGTGATTTTTTGTCCTATCAGCGAAGCGGTGCACAAGTACCCTGAGCTGCTGAAAAAGTATTTAGGCAGTGTTGTACCGCAGCGTGACAACTACTACGCGGCGTTGAATTGTGCGGTATTCACCGACGGTTCTTTCGTGTACATCCCCAAGGGCACGAAATGCCCGATGGAATTGTCCACTTATTTCCGCATCAACGAACAGAACACCGGTCAGTTTGAGCGGACATTGATTGTTGCTGACGAAGGCAGTCAGGTCAGTTATCTGGAAGGTTGTACGGCACCACAGCGCGATGAAAACCAATTGCACGCTGCAGTGGTTGAACTGGTGGCGCTGGATGACGCTGAGATTAAATATTCAACCGTCCAGAACTGGTATCCCGGTGATGAAAACGGCAAGGGCGGCATCTATAACTTTGTGACCAAGCGCGGTATCTGCCACACCAACGCCAAAATCTCCTGGACTCAGGTAGAGACCGGTTCGGCAGTGACCTGGAAATACCCAAGCTGCATCCTGAAAGGGGATAACAGCATAGGTGAATTCTATTCGGTGGCTCTGACCCGTGGTGCGCAGCAAGCGGATACTGGGACCAAGATGATCCACCTGGGCAAAAATACCCGTTCTACGATCATCTCCAAAGGGATTTCCGCCGGTAAGAGCAACAACAGTTACCGCGGTCTGGTGCGTATGAATCCAGGAGCCGAGGGAGCCCGTAACTTTACCCAGTGCGATTCTTTGCTGATTGGTGACAAGTGCGGTGCACACACTTTCCCGTATGTGGAAAGCCGCAACCCTACGGCGATCGTCGAGCACGAAGCGACCACATCTAAGGTCTCTGACGACCAAATGTTTTTGTGTCAGCAGCGCGGTATTGATCCCGAGAAAGCCGTATCAATGATTGTGAATGGTTTCTGTAAAGAAGTTTTCAAAGAGTTACCTATGGAATTTGCCGTGGAAGCGGGCAAGTTGCTGGAGATCAGTCTGGAAGGCTCGGTGGGCTAAACCTGCCGTCATCCTGTTTGCGAACAAAAGACTGATTTACACGGTTAATGAGGAATTAAAGATTATGTTGTCCATTAAAAACCTGCACGCCAGTGTTGAAGAAAAAAACATTCTGAAAGGACTGGAGCTGGAGATTAAACCCGGCGAAGTTCACGCCATCATGGGACCCAATGGTGCCGGTAAAAGTACGCTCGGTTATGTGCTGACTGGTCGTGAAGGCTACAGCGTAGAGCAGGGTGGTGCCGAGCTGGACGGCGTCGATCTGTTGGATCTTGATGCGGAAGAGCGCGCCCGCGCCGGTTTGTTCCTGGCGTTTCAGTATCCGGTGGAAATTCCCGGCGTCAGCAATCTGGAATTCCTGAAGGCGTCTGTGGATGCAGTTCGTGAAGCTCGTGGCGAAGAAGCGCTGAGCTCTAAAGACTTCCTGAAAATGGCTCGTGAAGCCAGTAAGCAGGTCAATTTACCTGCGGATTTCCTGAAGCGTGGTGTGAACGAAGGATTCTCGGGCGGCGAGAAAAAGCGCAACGAAATCCTTCAGATGCTGTTGCTGAAGCCGAAACTGTGCATCCTGGATGAGTCCGACTCCGGTCTGGATATTGATGCGTTGCAAGTTGTGGCTGAAGGCGTAAACAGTCAGCGCTCACCGGATCGTAGCTTTATTGTGGTAACTCATTATCAGCGTCTGCTGGACTTCATCAAACCGGATTATGTTCACGTGCTGTCCGAGGGAAAAATCGTGAAAAGCGGCGACTACTCGCTGGCGCATGAGTTGGAGCGCGAAGGTTATGCCTGGTTGAAAGACCAGCCCACAGCCGATGAAGTGGCAGAGGGGTAAACCATGAGTAATTGGTTAGAAGGAGCCGTCACACGCGCCGAATTGGTGAGTGATTGGCTAGCGCCGCAGCGACAGACATCGTTGGCATTGTTGCGTGAAGCACAGTGGCCAACCCGCAAAACGGAAGCCTGGAAGTATCTGCCGATCAATGTTTGGGATCGCACAGAATTACTGGCTGAAGCGGATGCTGCTTCAGATGCTGCGGTAGAGACTATAGAAGGCCTGAACAGTCTGGATCTGGTGTTTGTGAATGGCAAGCTGGAGTCCTCGTTGAGTGGAGATTTGCCCGCTGGTCTGACTGTTGTGTCCTTGGCGGATGCGTCGGCCGACGCACAGGCTTGGGCGCGTGAGACCTTCACAGCCGTGAAGCCCGAGCGTCACCTGTTTGGTTTGGTGAATGACGTGCTGGCAACTCAGGGTGTACTGATTGATGTTGCTGACGATGCCGTCATTGAACAGCCTGTCCGAATTGTCAACGTACTGACACAGGGCCATGAGTCACACACCCGTGTGCTGGTTCGTCTGGGCAAAAACGCCAAAGCCTCAGTGGTAGAGCAGTTTGTGGGTAATCAACGCAGCAAGAATACCGGATTTGCGGAATACAAAATCGGAGAGAGTGCTTACCTGGAGCATTATCGCTTTGCGTTGCAAACCGGAGAGTCACTGAGTATTGGTGGCAGCCACTTTGAGCTGGCAACTCGCGCGGAGCTGAACAGCAGTCTGGTGGGATTTGGCAGCACCTTGCAGCGTATCGACGTGGACGTAACCCACGCCGGTGAACACGCGTTTGCCAAGTTGAATGCGATCTATCTCTTGGATGGTAAAGAGCTGTTTGATTTGCACAGTACCATTGAGCATGCAGTGCCAAACGGCACCACCGAAGAAAATGTACGCGGTATTGTGGCGGATAATTCCCGGGCGGTGTTTAATGGTCGAATTCATATCCACCGTGACGCTCAAAAAACGCTGGCCGAGCTGAACAATCGCAACCTGTTGATGTCAGATCGTGCAGAGATTGATACCAAGCCTGAGTTGGAAATTTACGCGGACGATGTTCGTTGTGCTCACGGTGCTACTGTTGCGCAGATTGATAAAAAGGCGCTGTATTACATGCAGACCCGAGGGGTCAGCCGTTCTCAGGCGCAGATCATGCTGAACTTTGGTTTTATCAATGAGTTGGTGGATCAGATGCCTAATGAGGCGTTGGCAGAATGGTTGCGCCCACAATTGCGCGATCGATTTGCCAATATGGAAGTGAAGTGATGGGAGGTCAAATGACGTTTGACGTAGCAGAGTTACGCAAGCAGTTCCCCATCTTGTCGCGAGAGGTTGATGGCAAACCTCTGGTGTATCTCGATAATGCGGCGACCACGCAAAAGCCGCAGTGCGTGATTGATTCGATCGTGGATTACTACACCACTTGCAATTCCAATGTGCACCGTGGTGCTCACCGTCTGGCTGACGAAGCCACTCAGCGCTACGAGGGCGCCCGCGATATCGTTGCTCAGTTTATTAATGCTCAGGCGCGCGAAGAGGTGATCTGGACCAGTGGTACCACCGAGGCGATTAATATCGTGTCCAACGGTATCGGTCAGATCCTTAAAGCGGGCGATGAAGTCGTCGTCACTGAAATGGAGCACCACGCCAATATCGTCACTTGGCAGCAAGCCTGTAAGCGATCAGGAGCCACGTTAAAAGTGGCACCGGTTAATGATCTGGGTGAGCTGGATGTGGCCGCGTTTGAAGCACTGCTGACGTCCAATACCAAGATGGTGGCGTTCCCGCAGGTGTCCAACTCACTGGGTACGATTAACCCGGTTAAAGAATTAACGGCCAAAGCCAAAGCCGTTGGTGCCTGGGTGTTGATCGATGGTGCGCAGGGCGTTGCTCATGGTCCAGTCGATGTACAGGATCTGGGTTGTGACTTTTATGCGTTTTCCGGCCATAAATTGTTTGGTCCTACCGGTATCGGCGTTTTGTGGGGCAAGGCTTCACTGTTGGCGGAGTGGCCTGTATGGCAGACCGGTGGCGAAATGATTTCGGAAGTGACTTATCAGGACGCTCAGTGGAATGTCTTGCCGTATCGCCTGGAGGCGGGCACTCCCCATATCGCGGGTGTGATCGGTCTGGGGGAGGCAATCCGCTGGTTTTCCCAGCTGGATATGGACGCTCTCAAAGCACACGAGAAAGCCTTGATGGATAGTGCCACTGCTCAGGCAGAAGCGTTTGAAGGCCTGACGATTATAGGCCAGGCTCGTGAAAAAACCGGTGTCTTGAGCTTTCTGATGGACGGCGGTCACCCGGCGGATATCGGCTTCCTGCTGGATCGACAGGGCATCGCCATTCGTACCGGGCATCACTGTGCAGAGCCGCTTATGACTCGTCTGGGTGTGCCGGGCACTGCGCGAGCTTCGTTCTCCATATACAACACTCTCGAAGAAGTGGATGCGCTGTTCGAGGCATTAAAAAAGGTCAGAATGATGCTGGCCTGATCCGGTTCGCCGGAAGCATGTAAAGTAAGAAAAGTAAGAAAGGAAATCCCACCATAGGGTGGGTGTCGTTGATGATAAATGTGGCCATAAGTGTCGGCTATGAACGCTGACCAAGAGGTTGAAAAATGACAGACATGAAAACACCAGAGATCTTTGATCCCAACGCGCCAGCGGTCACCATGACTGACGCTGCGATACGTCATTTTGAAAAGAAACTGGGAACTCAGGAAGGCAAAATTATCCGTTTGAGTACGGAAACCAGTGGCTGTACGGGCTATGCCTACGTGCTGGATTTTGCGGATGGGCCCGAAGAGGGGGATGAAGTCTTGGCCCCCAGTGACAAGATAACCCTGTCCGTGGCACCTGATGCCGTGAATATTCTGCGCGGCACCCAAATTGATTTGGTGGTCGAAGGCATTAATCAGGTCGTGAAGTTTAATAACCCCAACGTTGTGGCTGAATGTGGCTGTGGCGAAAGCTTTAGTGTGAGCTGATATGCAGCAAAGTATGGTGGTGACCCGTCGGGATTGCCCTGCGAGGCGTGTTCCGACTGGCGAGCCGGCGGTCCTGAAAGAGGGCCAGTTCCTCACAATCAATCAAAGTCTGGGCGGTAATTTTACGGTTACCTGGCAGGGCAACATGTTCCGCATTGATGGAACCGATGCTGACGCCATTGGTCAGGAAGTAGAATTGCCTGATTTCAGCGACGATGGCAGTGGCAAGATCAATGAAGATCAACTGTGGGCTGCGCTGGATTCAATTTACGACCCCGAAATCCCCATCAGTCTGGTGGAGCTGGGCCTGATTTACGGAGTCGATGTGGATCAGGACAGCGGCAAGGTTGATGTCCGTATGACCCTGACTGCACCTGGGTGCGGCATGGGGCCTGTACTGGTGGGCGACGTCGAATATCGCGTAGGCAAGGTGCCTAATGTCAAAGACGTGTCTGTCGAGCTGGTCTTTGATCCCCCCTGGTCCAGGGACATGATGACCGAAGAGGCTCAGCTGGAAGCCGGTTTGTTTTTCTAGCACCTATTAGTATCCATTTAGCGCCTGAAAGTTGAAATATTGATTGAAAACAGAGGTTTAGCAGAGAATATGGCATTGCCAACCACCGACGAAATCCTGGATGACCTGTCGTTTTTTGACGACTGGGAAGAGCGTTACAAGTACATCATTGACCTGGGAAAAGACCTGCCAGAGATGGAAGAGTCGCTGAGAACCCCGGAGCGCTTGGTGAAAGGCTGCCAGAGTAATGTCTGGATTGAGGTTGATCGTGAAGAGGATCGCCTGCAGTTTGTGGTGGATAGCGACGCGGTGATTGTACGCGGCTTGCTGGCTGTCGTTATGGCGGCTTACAACGACAAAACCCCCTCTGAAATCACCGGATTTGATGTTGATGATTATTTTCAGACGCTGGATCTGGAACGTCATCTGAGTCCGACTCGCGGCAATGGCCTGAAGTCTATTGTGGCGCGGATTCAAACTATTGCCCAAGCCTCTCAGGCTTCTGCGGGCTGAAAATCCGCACTTAAGTCTGGGCTTCGCCGCTCCTGTATGGCGGCTGGTTCCTTTCTGTCGGGCAGGGTGGCCTGCACTGTCCCGAAACCCCCATTTTTGTTGGGGATTTCGTATTAAATTCATGGATTTACGCGTATAATTCGCGCGTTTTGTGATTCGGGAAGTGCATTCTGCTGTTTTTGTGGCCGGATATGCCTTCCGAGCTTTAAGTGCCTCCATCCGGAGGTGATTTTATTTACTCTATTTCGACTGTTTCGGAGACCCAAATGGCCGTTGAACGTACCCTGTCCATCATCAAACCTGACGCTGTTGCCAAAAACGCAATCGGTGAAATCGCAGCTCGCTTCGAAAAAGCCGGCCTGAACATTGTGGCGATGAAAATGCTGCAACTGGACGATGAAAAAGCAGGCGGTTTTTACGCTGAGCACAAAGAGCGTCCTTTCTTCGCTGATCTGGTTGGTTTTATGACCTCCGGCCCTGTTGTTGTACAGGTTCTGGAAGGCGAAAACGCCATTGCTGCTAACCGTGATCTGATGGGTGCTACCAACCCGAAAGAAGCGGCTGCTGGCACTATCCGTGCTGACTTCGCAGAGACCATCGATGCTAACGCTGTTCACGGTTCTGACTCTCCTGAGTCTGCTGCTCGTGAAATCGCATACTTCTTCGCCGAAGGCGAAATTTGCCCACGTTAATTCGTTGGTAATACCCATTTGGTGAATGATTCAGGTAATCAACCATGACAGATTCTGTTACTGCGACAGCCAAGACTGAAGTCAGCACGGACGCGAACAAGACGGAAGAGAAAGTAAATCTGCTGGGCCTTTCGCAGGCCAAGCTGGAAGCCTTCTTTGAGTCTATTGGCGAGAAAAAATTTCGTGCGACTCAAGTGCTGAAGTGGATTCACCAAATGGGCGTTGATGATTTCGACAATATGACGAACATCAGCAAAGCCCTCCGCGAAAAGCTCAAGCGTATTGCGGAGGTGCGTCCACCGGAAGTGATTCAGCAACTGGATTCTGCCGATGGCACGCGTAAATTCCTGATCAAAGTGACGGGCGGCAGTGCCGTAGAAACCGTTCTGATTCCCGATGGGGAACGAGGCACCTTGTGTGTGTCTTCTCAGGTGGGCTGCTCTCTGGATTGCAGCTTCTGTTCGACCGGCAAGCAGGGCTTTAACCGCGATCTGACCGCAGCCGAGATTATCGGTCAAGTGTGGTTGGCGGCGAAATCCTACGGTCAATTTGGCGAAGATCGCCCGCGTATCATTACCAATGTGGTGATGATGGGGATGGGTGAGCCGCTATTGAATTTTGATAACGTTGTCGATTCCATGAATCTGATGATGCACGACAACTGTTATGGATTGTCCAAGCGACGTGTGACCCTGAGCACTTCGGGTGTGGTGCCCGCACTGGATCGTCTTGGGCAATACACCGATGCGTGTCTGGCAGTTTCTCTGCACGCACCGAACGATGAGCTGCGCAACGAACTTGTGCCCATCAACAAAAAGTACCCAATAGCCATGTTGCTGGACTCCGCCAAGCGCTATATCGACGGTTTGCCAGACAATCGCCGCAAAATGACGATTGAGTACACGCTGATTAATCAGGTGAATGATAGACCGCATCATGCCCATGAGCTGGTGCAGTTGCTGAAAGAGATCCCTGTCAAAATCAATCTGATTCCGTTCAATCCCTTTGATCAATCCGATTACCGTCGGGTGAGTAACAACGCTTTGCGTACCTTTCAGGATATTCTGATCAAGGCGGGCTTTACCACTACTGTGCGCACAACTCGTGGTGATGATATTGATGCGGCCTGCGGACAGCTGGCCGGTGCTGTGAACGATCGAACCAAGCGCAGCGAACGCTATCGCAACCAGCAGGCCCTGGCGGCCGAGGAAGCAGTACGCATTGTCAATCAATGAGGGTTGTTAACTCGTGAAGTTTGCACGGGTTTACCTTGTCGCCTGATATATCATAATAACGATACGATTCACGAGGACAGGTTAGATACCTACAGGCCATTTTATGAAGATGTTGAGTGATACGGGGTTTACCACATTTCTACGCAAGAGCGTGACGGTTGCTCTGATTGTGTTATTGGCTGGTTGTGTCACCACCACAAACTCTACACAACCCAAGCCAGATCTTGATCAGGCAGAGAAGACCCACATCCAGGCAGGGCTGGGTTATCTGCGTCAGGGCGACAAGAAGTCTGCCCGTCGCCATTTTCAAAAAGCGCTAAAGATCAATAAGAGTTCTGAAGGTGCCTATAACGGCCTGGCGTACCTTTATTGGATGGAAGGCAACACAGAGCTGGCTGAAGAGAATTTTGAGAAAGCATTAGCCATCGACCCTGAGTTCTCACAGGCTCGAAACAATTACGGTACTTTTTTGTATAGCCAGCAGCGTTATAAAGCCGCGGAAGAGCAATTTGAAAAAGTCAGTCAGGATTACAGCTACGATAATCGCTATGTGGGATTGCTGAATCTGGGCCGAACTAAGGTACAGCTAGGTAAGCCGGATGAAGCGGTTACGGCTCTGAAACAGGTTGTGGGCATCAACAATCAGGTCGCAGCCCCTTATCTGGAGCTGGCAGATATCTATTTTGAGAAAAAAGATTACACCGTGGCTCGTCATTATCTTGAGCAATACGGCAAGCGTGCCCGGCAGACGCCGCGCAGTTTGTGGTTGGGTATTCGTATCGAACGAATCTTTGGCAATAAAGACAAGGAAGCCAGTTACGCACTGGCGTTGAAAAATCTGCACCCATACTCGCCTGAATACCTGGAATACAAGAAATCGATCAGTGAGTGAGGTGACAGTGAGTGAGGTGACATAATTTATGGCATCAGATTACGACGACATGACTACGGCCGAACAATCTCCCGGCAGTCAGTTAAAGGCTCTGCGGGAAGCAGCAGGGTTCAGCCTGACGTATGTGGCAGAGCAAATGCGTCTGTCAGAGACCTATATCTCCTATCTGGAGCAGGATGACTTTAATAAACTGCCCACCGAGCCTTTTGTCATAGGCTATTATCGCGCTTACGCTCGCATATTGAATGTTGCTCCTGAGGGATTGATTGAGTCTTACCGAGCTGACCGTCAACAACATACAGACAGTGCCGAGTTTGCTTCCGATCATGAGGGGCACGAACGGGATTATTCTTCAAAAGCATACAAACCCTTAAAGCCGGGTGAGCAGGGCGGGAAAACGAAAAAGTCTGATAATCGCCTGTACGCGATTATTTCTCTCTTGCTGGTTGTGACCTGGATTGTGGTATCTCTTTTATCGGAAAATGAAGGGCAACCAGAGGTTTCAGAGGCCGTAGAGAACGCCCAGACTGAGCAGCTACCGCCCCGTGACGCTGATCAGACCTCCGAATCTCCAGCAGTTGTGACGGATGTAGAGCTCTCTCTAGCCGTAGCTGACGATAGCTCAAGCCCCATTGAAAGCGATGACAGTGATCCAGAGAGCCAATCGTCTCAGGTCATTGGGACTGCAGAGACTGAAATCGCGGATTCTAAAACGGCTCAGATAAACAGTGAGGCAGTTGAACGTGTC